>JBFWSD010000056.1:0-12854 GCA_050248575.1 Gemmataceae bacterium | reverse complement strand
GACTCGGCCAGGTCTCGGTGGCCCTCGATCTCGAACTGCAGCGCGAGGTGGCCCTCAAGGAGATCCAGAATCAGCATGCCGACAACCCGGAGAGCCGACATCGCTTCTTGAACGAGGCCCGCATCACGGGCGGGCTGGAACATCCCGGCGTGGTGCCCGTGTATGGCCTGTGCCAGTATGCCGACGGGCGGCCCTATTACGCGATGCGCTTCATCCGCGGCCACAGCCTCAAGGATGAGATCGAGCGCTATCACCGCAGCGCGCAGCGACAGAACACGCGTGATCGGCCACTGGCCCTGCGGCAGCTCCTGGACCGCTTTCTCGATGTGTGCAATGCCGTCGAGTATGCGCATAGCCGCGGCATTCTTCATCGCGATCTGAAGCCCGCCAATGTCATGCTCGGCGCCTATGGCGAGACGCTGGTCGTAGACTGGGGGCTGGCCAAGCCCTTTGAGCATCTCCACGAAAGCAACGACTCGGGGCCTGGCGACCTGCGCCTCGATCTGTCCGGAGATTCGACGCCGACCGTCATGGGGGCGGCGGTGGGCACACCTCACTACATGAGCCCCGAACAGGCCGCGGGCCAGCTCGATCGCCTGGGGCCCGCCAGCGACGTATACAGCCTGGGCGCCACGCTCTATCAACTGCTCACGGGCGAAACGCCGATCCGCGGCGACAACGTGGGCGAGGTGCTGGCCAGGGTGCAGGAGGGAGATTTCCCTTCGCCGCGCGAACTGCGCCGCGATATTCCGCGTGCGCTCGAAGCCATCTGCCTCAAGGCAATGGCCCGGCAACCCGAAGAGCGTTACGCCTCGCCGCAGGCACTGGCCCAGGACGTGGAGCTGTGGCTGGCCGATGAGCCCACTTCGATGGCCCATTGCGAATCGATCTTCGAACGGGGCGGGCGTTTTCTGCGTACGCACAAGGCCGCGGTCACCAGTGCCCTGGCGTTGCTGGTGACGGCGGTGGCGGCCCTGAGCGTGAGCACGGCAGTGATTGCCGATGCCCGCGATCGCGAACACTTCCAGTTCAAGCAAGCCGAGTCGGCCCGGCACGAGGCGGCCACGCTGGCCGAGGCCGAGAAGCAGGCCAATCAACAACTAGAGCAGACGCTGTATTTCAATCGCATTGCCCTCATCGAACGCGAGCTGTCGGGGGGCAACGTCGCCCGCGGGCAGGAGTTGCTCGACGCCTGCAGCGAAAAAGATCACCAGAGCTGGGAATGGCGTTACCTGGATCGACGGGCGCGGGAGGGCGTTGACTATAAAGCCATGGGGCACGGCGACCCGATCTTTGAGGCAGACTTCAGCCCGGACGGCGCGCGGCTGGTCACGGGAAGCTTGAACGGCACCATCAAGATATGGGACGCCCGGTCCGGCAAGGAACTGAAGAGCCTGCGGGCCGGCTTGCTGTCGATCGCCAGCGGGCTGGCCTTTGCCCGCGATGGCCGCCTCGCCACGGCAATCTCGTCCGCGCTGCGCCACTCCCAGGTAACCATCTACGCTTCGAGCGACGCCGACAAGGAGCTGCTCACCATAGCCGGCCCGACCGGATTCGTCTCCGATATCCAGTTCAGTCCCGATGGCCGCTGGCTGGCGCTTGCCGCGCATAGCGGCGCTGCCCACATTTACGATGCGCGCACGGGCGAGGAAACGCAGGTGTTGCGCGGCCATGATCGGCCTCTGCGCTCGGTGACTTTTCATCCCGACGGGCACGTGCTGGTCACGGCGGGCGACGACCGCCTCATTCGCCTCTGGGACTGGCGCGCAGGGAAGCTGCAGCGCGAATTGAAGGGTCACACCGCCGAGGTATTCTGCGCCATCTTCAGCCCGGACGGCAACTCATTGGCTTCTTCCAGCCTGGACGGTACCATCGTCTTGTGGGACGCGCACACAGGTCGGGTTCGCCGCGAGCTGTTTGGCGATTTCGGCCCGGTGCAGGAAGTCACTTTTCATCCCGATGGGACCCGACTGGCCGCGGCCAACCACGACCGCAGCGTCAAGCTCTGGGACACCGCCACCGGGCAAGAAGTCCTCGCGCTGCGCGGCCACGACGACATCGTCGGCTGCTTGCGTTTCAGTCCCGACGGCAACCTGCTGGCGTCTGCCGACTGGGGCGGCGCCGTGCACCTCTTCGATGCCCGCCCGCTCACGGACAAGCCTCCCTATCAGCTGCGTACGCTCAAAGGGCACGATGGCGTCGTCTTCATCGTCGACTACCATCCGGATGGCCGCCGCCTCATTTCCGGCAGTGCCGACGGCACGATTCGCATCTGGGACGCCGTGAGCGGCAAGCACCTCAACACGCTGCACGGCCACACCGGCATGGTCATGGCCCTCGAAATCTCGCCCGACGGCAAACGCCTGCTCTCGGCCTCCTCGGATGAACTCATGCTCATCTGGGACCTCCAGACGGGCAAAATCCTCTCCACCATCGACACCGTCAAGGCCAGCATCTGGCAGGCCACCTTCAACGAAGATGGTTCACAGATCGCCTGCAACGCCGGCATCGGCGGCGATGTGCGCATTTTCAACGCCCAGACGGGCAAGGAGATCCGCCGCATTCCGGCTCACATCGGCGGCACCTATGCTCTCCGCTACAGCCCGGACGGCAAGTTCCTGGCCACGGGCGGCTTCGACCGCGGTGTCAGAATATTCGACGCCGCCAGTGGCCAACTACTCCACACGCTAACGGGCCACACCAACGTGGTCTATGCAGCCGAGTTCAGCCCCGATGGGCAGACGCTGGCCACTGCCAGCGGCGACCGGACGATCCGCCTCTGGGACGTCGCCACCCAGAAACAGCTACTCTGTTTCAAAGAACACACCGATCGCGTTTACGACGTGGCTTTCAGTGCGGATGGACGCCTGCTCGCCTCGACCGGCGCCGACGGGACGGTGAAGATCTGGCAAGCCTCCGACGGCAAAATCATTGCCAATCTGCGCGGGCACAGCGGCGTGGTGGCCGACGCGGACTTCAGCCCGGACGGCCGCCGCCTGGCCTCGTCCAGCGGCTTCCGCAAGAGCGGCGAGATCATCATCTGGGATTTTGCCGCCATCGAAGCGGACCACAAGAAGAAGTGATGGGCTAGCCGGGCCAGCGCACCTGTCCCCGTGCCGCCTGATTCTGCTCGAGGTGCACGCCGAACAGGAGGCCGAGGTGCGCTCCCACGATCAAGCCTACCATCGACCAGGGCACGAACGGGGACTTCAGGTGCGCTTCGATCTCGGCGCCAAGGACCAGGGCCAAGACGCCGCCGAGCAGCCAGCCCCATCCCGCCGGGCCGATGCGGTCGCCCGCCAGGCAGCCGCCGGCGAGGAAACCGCCGAACATGATCAGCAGCAGAAAGGCATAGCCCGTGTCGGTATCGGCCAGCGGCTCGTCGAGAATGAAGCCGGAGGCCTGGCCCGCCGCCAGCAGGAACCAGCCAAAGAACAACTTCAGTAGTACGCGCCGACCAAAGCGAAACATGGGCCGCATACTACTCAACATCCCGCGTAGCGAACAAGCGGAAGTGGCCGCGCTACTCCACGGCCAGCGCTGCCGGGCTGTGACGCATCCGCAGATAGGCCCGCAAGCCCAGCCAGAAGAGCGACATGCCAATCAGCGCGGCCGGCACCGACCAGTGACCGAAACCAAGCGTCAGTCCGGCGGCCAGCAGGCCGACGCCAAAAAAAGCCGCCTTCAGTCCGAAGAAGACCGCGTGCAGGATGAGGGCCAGCCGCCGCACATAAGGAATGCGATAGTAGGCCCGCTCGGCGTCGAGCAGCCCGGCGGCGGAATAGTCGCCCACGGGCACGTGCCCCGATGACATGAATACTTCGACGCGGCGGCGATGCTCCATCAGCACGATGTCGAGCGGCGCGTGCCAGCCGTGGCGGATCTTGGCTTCTTCCTCGTTCTCGACGCGGCGGCCCTGGCCGACGGCAAGCAGCCCGCTGGCGAACATCACCAGCGCGAGCACATGATAGTGGGCCAGCCAGGTCACCACGCCGCCTCCTGCCAGCGCGATGCCGACCACGTGCAGCAAGATCAAGAGCCCGTGCCAGCTCTGCGCGGGGGAGAGTTCTTGCTGCACCGGTTCGACCTCGGAGAAGGGCATGGCGGCCCCTTCCCACAGATCGTCGCGGCGGACCTGTTCCATATCGCCTGCGCTACGAGTAACGATGGCGGCCCCGCTGGTGAAGGCCGTGTGCAACGACAGGCGCGGCGGGCTCTCGGCGTCGTCATTCAAGCTGAGTCGATACACGGAGGCAAAGCACTGTTCGCGCGGCGAGGCAAAACAGAACTGGTGCTCGCGCACACCGCCCAGCCGTTCGTGATAGATGCACACCCGTTCGAAACCGAGCGCTGCCAGCTCGCGATATTTCGGCGCGAAGGCCGCATGCTCGTCCCAGTAGCGTTCGAAGGAGGCCGGGCCGTCTTCGATGCTGTTGTCAACCGGCACGCCGCGCAAGAACGTCCACAGGTCGGGCAAGAACAGCCACGCCAACAAGCCACCCGCCACGATCCACAGGGCTGTCAGTCCCATCGTCTTCTCCTGCTGCGGGACTCCTGGATGACGACTCTCCGCCAGTATACCTCACACTCGGGCCGGCTTCATTTCCTGCGATGCGTGCGCAGGGCCGCCAGCGTGCCCAGCAAGTCGGCCGGCAACGGCGCCTCCACCGCCACCACTTGCCGCGTGCGCGGGTGGAGCACGCGCAGCCGCGCCGCGTGCAAGGCTTGCCGCCCCAGCAACACTTCATCCTTCAGCGGATCGAGCCCGGGCAGCATGTCGCTCAAGCGGAACTGGTTGCGCCCGCTGTAGATCTCGTCCGCCAGCACCGGGCAGCCCACGCTGGCCAGGTGCACACGAATCTGGTGCGTCCGCCCGGTGCGCGGCTGGATCCGCACGAAGCTGTAGCCCCGGAAACGCTCGACCACCTCGTAGAAGCTGCACGCTTCCTTGCCCCGTTCTTCGTCGTCGGTGGCAATCATCTTGATCCGATCGTGCGGATGATGGCCGATGCGCCGTTCGATATAGTCGCTGTCGCGATCGAGCTCTCCCGCCGTCAGGGCCAGATACTCCTTGAAGACCTTGCGCGTCTCGAACTGCATCGACAGATCGCGATGAGCCTGCTCGTCCTTGGCAATGAGGATGGCCCCGGAGGTATCGCGATCGAGCCGGTGCACGATGCCGGGCCGATACGCCCCGTTGATCATGCTGAGCTGCCCGAAGCGGAACTGCACGGCATTCGCCAGCGTGCCGCTCCAGTGCCCCTTGGCCGGGTGCACCACCATGTCGGGCGGCTTGTTGATGATGGCAAAGTCGTCGTCCTCGTAGAGGACCTCGAGCGGAATGTCCTCGGGCTGCGGCGCATCGTGAGTCGGATCGGGCAAGACGATGCGGATGTGGTCGCCGGCCCGCACCTTGTAGCTGGCCTTCGCCTCCTTGCCGTTCACGGCCACGCCGCCGGTATCGATGACCTTCTTGATGACCGAGCGGCTGTAATCGGGAAACTGGATGGCCAGGTACTGGTCCAGCCGCGCCGGCGCCTGGTCGAGCTTGCCGCCCGCATTCAGTTCGATGATCTTGGGAATTTCAGCCATGGACATATTCTATCGTGGTGCAACGAGGACTACTCCACCAACCCGCCGCGTCAGCGCGGCTGAGCCACGCCCCTCTGTTACCAACTCGAGGTTCATCATGCGTAACTTCGACAGCTTGAGTGAGAAGGAAGTTCTGGCCCTGGCGATTGGCCTCGAAGAGGAAGACGCCCGCATCTACGCCGATTTCGCCGACGGGCTGGCCGACGCTTATCCCGAGCAGGCCGACAAGTTCCGCGGCATGCGCCAGGAAGAAGACGGCCACCGCCATCGCCTGCTCGACCTCTATCGCGAGAAGTTCGGCGAGCACATCCCACTGGTGCGGCGGCAAGACATCAAGGGCTTCGTCAGCCGCAAGCCGGTCTGGCTGGTCAGGCCGCTCGGCCTCGACGCGGTCCGCAAGGCCGCGACCGTGATGGAACTGGAAACCAGGCAGTTCTACGAGAAGGCCGCGAGCCGCGCCGCCGATACGAGCATCCGGCAACTTCTTGGCGACCTCGCCGAGGAAGAACGGGGCCACGAGCAAATCGCCGAGGCGATGGCCGCGGAACCCCCAAGCGAGCACGATCAAGAAACGAGTCATCGGCTGTTCGTCTTGCAGATTGTCCAGCCCGGGCTGGCCGGGTTGATGGACGGTTCGGTCTCGACACTGGCCCCCTTGTTCGCGGCCGCCTTCGCCACGCACGATAGCTGGCAGACCTTCCTGGTCGGGCTGGCCGCCAGTCTTGGCGCCGGCATCAGCATGGGCTTCGCCGAAGCCCTTTCCGATGACGGTAGCCTCACCGGCCGCGGCCGGCCCTGGCTGCGCGGCTCCGTGTGCGGTGCCCTGACGACCATCGGCGGTCTTGGCCACACGCTCCCCTATCTCATCCCGCACGTACACACGGCCACCATCGTTGCCGTCTGCGTCGTGCTCATCGAGCTCATGGTCATCGCCTGGATCCGCCATCGCTACATGGACACGCCGATCGGCTCGGCGATCTTTCAGGTCGTCATCGGCGGGCTGCTCGTCTTCCTGACCGGCATCCTGATCGGCAGCTCGTGATCCGGCGGCTACTTCTGCTGCTGCGCTGCGGCGAGAAGCTGCAGCCCTTCGCCCACCGGAATGTTGATGAAGATGCAGAAGAGGAACTCGTCGCCGGTGTTGCGCAGCTCGTGCTCGGCGCCGGGTGCGATGTAGATCACGTCCTCGGCCTTCACTGGATGCGCCTTGCCTTCGAGAAACATGGTGCCGGCACCGCGCAGGATGACCACCAGTTCCTCGGCATCGGGGTGAACGTGGAGCTCGTTGACGTGGCGGCCCCCGGGCGGGATCACCATGTGATGCACGAACTGCACGGTTTCGAGACAGGTGCGTTCGGGCTCGGACGTTTCGGTTTCATAGAGCCGGCGCACCGGCGCGGGCCGCGAAGCGCGATCGACCCAGTTGCCCTTCTCGTCGCGCACCTTGTAGCGCACCACCCGATGCGGATTGTTGAAGAGCAAACTCTGCAGGCCGAACAGCCCGCCCCCCAGGAACTGCGTATGCCAGCTGGCAATGGACATGGATCACTCCTCTCTCGATGAAAGCGTGTAGGCTAGCGTTCAGTTGCACGGCGAGCCGGGGGCTCGAGCCCTCGGAGAAGAAGATACGACAACCGTCCTTTTTCCACCGGGGGCTCACACCGCCGGCTCGCCAGGCGGTCCATCGCTCTCGACAAACTTCGCGCAGGTAACGGGTTAGCGTACTGCTTTGCCGTCGGGCCAGCGATTGAATTCTCGGTGCGCGAGCGGTGGTGGTAACTCATTGCTGACACGGCGTTATCTGGAAAGTTGCTGACACAGCGGAAGCTGCCCGGGAAGTCGCCGGACCGCGGGCAAACTTCCCTTGCACACCGACGCCCTTTGTGGCATCGCTCCATGTCATTGCAAGCTCCTGACTTGGGGGGAAAAAACGCCGTTTCCAGAGTGTGCAAGCGCGGGCTTGCTGGACCCGAGTTTTTGGCCCGCGCGGGGATTGGCCCGCTGCGCGAGCGGTGGTTGTAACTCGTTGCTGACACGGCATTATCTGGAAAGTTGCTGACACAGCGGAAGCTGCCCGGGAAGCCGACCGACCGCAGGCAAACTTCTCTCGCACTCCGACACGCGTTCTCGGAATCGCTCCAGGTCATTGCAAGCTCCTGACTTGGGGGAAAAAACGGCCGTTTACAGAGTGTGCAAGCGCGGGCCTGCTGGAGCCGAGTCCCTTGCCGCTCACGTTGGCCCGTCCGCATTCACATCTCGTGGAATGGGTAACATTGCGCTTCACCCTGGATATTGCGCCGGGCAAGGGAATGGTACGTGTCTGGTGTGTCTGTCTGGGATGACATTAGTTGGCGGCCCGCGCTCGCCAGAGGCTCGTGGCTAAATGTGATGGAACCAGAGCGGTTCCGTTCAGCGGAGCTGTTTCAGGGTCTGGGCCACGGCGGCGGCGGCGGTGCGGGCTTCGGCCCAGGTTTGTTGCACGAAGGCGTCGCGCTCGGCGGGCACGTGGGTGTCGGCGTAGTCTTCCAGGATGCGGCGGCCCCGCTCGTCGTCCTTGGCCTTGGAGCGTTCCACGTCTCGGGCCAGCTCCTCGATCATCGCCGGCAAGGGCGCGAGGGCCGCGGCCACCTCCACCAGTTCGAAGTCATCGTTGAGGAGCCGGCGGCGATACTCCCAGTTCGTGTCCGTGGAAGGTTGAGCAAGCAGGCGGTCGATGTCCTGGCGGCGGCCCGCTTGCAGGCAGGCCTGCACCTGTTCGAACAGCCCGAGCAGCGCGAAATGCTTGACGTGGAAGCGATAGGCGTCGATGGCGGGCTGCCGGTACTCGGCCTTCATGAAGTTCTTGCCCAGCCCGGGCAGCTCAGTTTCGGTGTAGCAAGCGGGCCCCGGGCTGACCGCGGCCAGCTTGCGGCACGCGGAGCGGACGAGCTCCACCGTGTCGGGGCGGAAGACCGAGAAGTCGAACGGCGTTCGCCGCGCCCGGTTGCGGGCACGGAACTTGCCCTCGTTGCGGCGCAGCATGTAGAGATTGTCGGTCAGCACCCAGGCCGGAATGATCTCGTTGTAAGCGGGCGACACGCCGGGCTGCGCCGACCACGGCTGGTTCACGAGCGAGAACGGGAACTCCAGCTTTTGCGGCAGCGTGCTCACGCCCATGGCCACGATGGTGTGGGGCGCGCGGCGGAAGTCGGACGGATACTTGATGTTGACGCCCAGCCCGAGGTAGGCGCCTTCGCCGGGCCAGAACTCCTGATCCGGGGCGCGCGACGTATGATTGGAGCCGACGTTGGCCCCGTAGGCGACGTTGCCCTTGCCCTCGGGCCACACCGCGGCAATCAACAGCGCCTGATGATGGAAACCGACAAAGGGACCGAGCAGCGAGGCCGTGACCTCTCCTTCGGCCACGCCGGTATTGGGGCCGACCAGGCTGGCGAAGACCTTGCCCTGCCGCTCCACGTGGGCGTGTTCCATCAGCACCGCGTTCTCGATGAGAGCTTGCGTGGTGGCACTGCTGCCCCACTGCAGCAAGGCATGCAGGACACAGCTGCCCGGGCCGATCCGCACGGGCTCATCCGGGCTGCTCAGGAGCGTGCAGTCTTCCACCTGGGTGGCCCCGTCGATGACGGCCCCCGCGCCGATATAAGAACGGGCCACTTTCCTGGTGTGGCGGATGACAGCGCCCGGGGCGACCAGGCCGCGGCCCGCACGGACCCGTTCGGCGTAGTCGTTGACGGCGGCGCGGAATGTCGTCCACACTTCCAGGTGCCGCGAGCGGGCCACCAGGTCGGCCACCTCGAGATCGATCTCGGCGTAGATGGGGATCTCGCGGCCGCCCGTTTCCACGCCGACGGCAAGGAGCGCGCCGTTGCCAAACGTGGTGTCGCCCCCCAGCAGGCTGCCGCAATCGAAGACAAGGGCGCTGGCGGCCAGCACGTATTCGTGCAGCAGTTTCACATCGGCCACCAGCGCATCGTGGCCAATGATTGCGTTGCTGACGGTGGAGCGATAGATGCCTGATGGAAGTTCGACGCCCTCTTCGGGGGCAACGTCTTGCTTGAGCAGGCCGAGGACAACGTCGCCGCGGAAGGTCGATTGCTGTATGCGGGCCGGATCGAAACCGTCCGCGACGCGCAGGCGCGACCAGTCAGGACAGGCGTTGCCCTGCCGTTCGAGGCGGGCAATCTCATCGTGTCGCACGGGGCGCACGGGCGTGTTGCCGAGGGCGAGCGTCAGCCCGCCGTCGGCACGGAGGTTGGCGACGGCCCGCACGAGCGCGGATTGCGCGCTGGCTTGCCGCACCCGGCCGATCACGTCCACGCTGCCCGCCGTCATGATGAGGCTCCTTGGCGAAGTCCTTTTCATGTTATCGAAGAGCCGCCCTGCTGCGATGTCACGCGGGCGTTCCTGGAATGTGAAGATTGAATGAGCCTGGCCCGGAGCGGGGACGGATCGTAGACAGTCAGCGAGATCCCGTTATCATCAACACTCGGAACGCACGTCCCTGCAATCCTGAGGTCAACTCGCATGGCCCCTCTCTCCCAGGCCGCTCGCCGCATTCGCATCAAGACGCCGCTTGCGGACGACATTTTCGTGGTCACGCGCTTGCAGGGACACGAGGAGATTTCGAGGCTGTATCACTACGAGGTGGAGCTGGCGGCCACCAGCACGACCGAGATTGCCTTTCACAAGTTGCTGGGGCAGCCCGTCCGCATCGATCTGCATCTGCCCGACAAGCAAGTGCGCCATGTGCATGGCATCGTCAAGCGGCTGGTGCAGGCCGAGCACGACGACGTGTATACTCATTATCGCCTCGAAGTGGCGCCCGCGTTGTGGCCGCTGACGCTGCAGTTCCGCAGCCGCATCTTCTCCAAGCAATCGGTGCCCGACGTGCTGAAGGCGGTGCTCGACGACTATCAGCCGAAGTTCTTGCTCCGCGCGAATTATCATGCGCGCGACTACGTGGTGCAGTACCAGGAATCGGACTTCGACTTTGCGGCCCGGCTCATGGAGAGCGAAGGGCTCTTTTTCTACTTCACGCATCACGAGCACGAGCAGCGGCTGGTGGTCACGGACGATTCATTGACGCATTGCGCCGCGCTGCCCGGGCAGCACAAGATCCACTACAGCAAGAAAACGGGCCACCATGGCGACACCATTCGCATTGAAGCGTGGAGCAAGGCCCAGGAACTGTGCATCGGCAAGTACAAGCTGTGGGATCACAGCTTCCAGCTGCACGGCCAGAAGAAGGGCAACGTCACGCCACCGATGAACCTGGAAGCCAGCGCCAAGATCACCGAGAAGGTGAGGGTGGGCGCGATCGAGCACAAGCTGCGCTCGGTGGGCAACAACGATCACTACGAGCAATATCAGCACGATCAGGGCTACGGGCTGTATTACGATGCCGCCACCGACAACGGCACCGATCAGACCAGCGACCTGGAGAGCATTTACAGCGACAATCAGCGGCTGGCCCAGGTGTTCATGGAGGAACGGACGGCGCGGAGCCTGGTCATCGAGGGATCGGGCACGATGGCGCATTTTCAGCCCGGCCACCACTTCGAGCTGCACGGCCATCCCCACAGCGACGGCGAGTATCTGATCACGCACGTCGAGTACCGGGTGACGCTGCCCGCGGTGCACACGGAAGGAGATGGCCAGCACGTGGATTTTGCGACGCGTTTCTGGTGCCAGCCGCGGCAGCTGCCCTTTCGGGCGGAGCGGCTCACGCCGCAGCCGCGCATCTTCGGCACACAGACGGCCACGGTGGTGGGGTCCGGCGACGCCGAGATCGCTTGCGCGACCTACGCCCGCGTCAAGGTGCAGTTTCACTGGGACACGGAAGGGGACCACGACGGCAAGAACTCGCGCTGGGTGCGCGTAGGGCAGCAATGGGCGGGCAAGAACTACGGCCAGCTCTACATCCCGCGCGTGGGGCAAGAAGTGATCGTCAGCTTCCTGGATGGCGATCCGGCCCGGCCCCTGATCGTGGGCAGCGTCTACAATGCCGCCAATCCCACCACGCACACCTTGCCCGACTACGCCCACTTCCAGGTCACCAAGACGCAGACCGTGGGGAGCTCCGGGCACAGCGGCACCATCATCTCCGATCAAAGCAACACGGTGCACAATCATACCCAGAGCACGCGGCTCGATTCGGTGGGGGGCAATCACCAGACGGTCATCGGCGGCACGCATCGTCACGTCGCGTCGAGCCGCGCGCAGGTCACGGGCGGTTTGCCCAGCTTCGCGGGCAGCGGCTCCGGGTCGGGCGACGCGACCGAATCGTCTCAGTGGGCCGATTTCGGCTGGAAAGAATCGTCGGGCAAGGTCGAGATGCCCGGCTACGAAATCGAGCTCGGCCTGGGCGCCAAGCTGGAGGCGATTCTCGGGCTGAAGCTCGAGGGCTCGTTTGGCTATACGCTCGAGTTCTTCGTCGATCCATTCGCCCTGGTCGAGGGCTGGATGGACCTGCCCGGCGTGGTGGGGGAGATGGGCTTGCTGCCCCACGTGGCCAAGACGGAGATGTACATCGGCAACCGCACCGACTACTACATGTGGGGCAAGAAATACACTGCCACCGCCAGCGGTGATGAAAAGCTGACCTTGACCGCCGACAGCAAGGTGGCGGGAATTGCCACGCTGCGCAAGACGGGCCAGTGGGTGGGCTACATCGCCGCCGTGCTCGGGCTCGCCGACTACATCATGTATGCCGAGTGGGCGAAGGATCTCACGGGCGACAGCGCCAGCGACGAGGCCGAGGAGATCACCATGATCAGCCTGGCCGCCGTGTCCCTGGCCTGCATGGGCGTCTGCGATCTGATCCCGTTCATCGCCTCGTGGATCTTCAACGCCGACAAGGTGGCCAAGAAGGCGTCGTCTTCCGAGAACGTGGTCAAGAACGAGTCGGCCGACGTGCTCCGCGAGATCATTATCACGTCGAGTTCCATTTCCGAAGCCGCATCGCTGGTCAACGAGATCGAGGCGCCCGCCAATCCCAGCTTGACGATGTTGAACGACGTGGCCGACGAAACGGTGTCGTCGATCAGCCGGCTGTCGGGCACCGAGGTGGAAGTGAGCGGCATGCTGTGCGACGTGCATGCGGACAATCGTGCCCGGCTGATGGCCGGCACCGAGACCAGCATCGACAGTTACGCGCACATCGACGTGATCGGCGCCGACGACGTGACCATCGACAATGTCCCCGAGGTGTCGATTGCGGGCATTTACATGGACGTTGGCCCGGTGATCAACGGGGCAGGCAT
>JBFWSD010000055.1:0-12876 GCA_050248575.1 Gemmataceae bacterium | reverse complement strand
CGGGCTGGCCCAGGAGCTCGTGACCACGGCCCGGAGCGCAGACGACAAGGGCAACGTGCCCCCCGATGGCTTCAAGGCCCTCTTCAACGGCAAGGACCTGAACAACTGGCGCGGGCAGATCGCCGAGGATCCGCGCGACATTGCCAAGATCACCAAAGGGTTCTCGGAAGACGAGATCAAGAAGAAGCAAGCCGAGGCCGACGAACACACCCTGGCCCACTGGAAGGCCGAGAACGGCGCGATCCACTACGACGGCACGCGCCGGGTGGGCAATCTCGAGAGCCGCGAGCATTTCGGCGACTTCGAGATGTACCTCGACTGGAAGATCCCGAAGGGGGGCGACAGCGGCATCTTTCCGCGCAACATGCCGCAAGTGCAGATCTGGGACCCGGCGGGCGGCAAGCGCAACGTGGTCGGCTCCGGCGGCCTCGACAACAACGGCCCGGACATTCCACCCAAGAAGAAAGCCGACAAGCCCGTCGGGGAGTGGAACACCTTCTACATCAAGATGGTCGGCGACAAGATCTGGGTGAAGCTCAACGGCGAGACCGTGATCGACGGGGAGAAGAAGGGCAACTACTGGAAAGAGTTCAAGGAGCCGCCGCCCGCGCGCGGGCCAATCGTTCTGCAGAGCCACGGCTCGCACCTCTGGTTCCGTAACATCTTCATCCGCAGCCTGGATCAGAAGTAGCTCTTACGCCACAAGTCTCTTCAGGTCAGAGGATTCTGTCGGGAATCTCGATTTCCGGGTGCGCGGGTGGCCCTTCGTGCGATGGCAAGGTAAGGCAGAGGCGGCGCTTGTCGTCCGCGTGGCGGTAGGTTATCTTCGATGGGCCTACCTACCACTCCTTGTTGAGGTGCTTCATGCCTGCTTCCAGCATCAGTCGTCGTGGCTTCCTGCAAACATCCGCCGGCGCGGCCCTCGCCGGGCCGCTCGTCCTTACCCAACATTCGCGCGGCCAGACCGCTGCCAATGAACGCATCACGCTGGGCTTCATCGGCGTCGGCATGATGGGCCGGGGCCACCTTGGCAGCTTTCTCGGGCAGGAAGACGTCCAGGTCGTGGCCGTTTGTGACATGAACAAGGAACGCCGCGACGCCGCCCAGAAACGCGTCGACGAAGCCTATGCCAAGCGCAAGGGCAAGGGAGACTTCAAGGGCTGCGCCGCCTTCAACGACTTCCGCGAGCTGCTGGAACGCAAGGACATCGATGCCGTGGTGATTGCCACGCCCGACCACTGGCATGCGTTGCCCGCGGTGTATGCGGCCCGGGCCAAGAAGCACATTTACTGCGAGAAGCCGCTGACCAACGTGATCGCGGACGGCCGCCGCATCGTCGACGAGGTCAAGAAGAACGACGTGATCTTTCAAACGGGCAGCCAGCAGCGCAGCGAGTTCGGCGGCCGCTTCCGCCTGGCGGTGGAGCTGGTCCGTAATGGCCGCATCGGCAAGGTGAAGCAGATCGGCATCGGCGTGGGCGGGCCGGCCAAGCCGTGCGACCTGCCCGAACAGGAAACGCCGGCGGGCACCGACTGGGACCTGTGGCTCGGCCCGGCGCCCAAGCGGGGCTACAACGAGATTCTCTGCCCCAAGGGGGAGCACAAGCACTTTCCGGCCTGGCGTAGCTACAAGGAATACGCCGGCGGCGGGCTGGCCGACATGGGCGCGCATCACTTCGACATCGCGCAGTGGGCGCTCGACATGGACGGCTCCGGCCCGGTGAAGATCGAGCCCCCCAATCAGGGATCGAATGGCCTCAAGTTCACCTATTCGAACGGCGTGGTCATGGTGCACGGGGCCCCCGCCGATTGTGTCTTCGAAGGAGAGAAGGGGACCATCCTGGTCAGCCGGGGCAAGATCGAAACCAAACCCGAAGGCATTCTCAAGGAGCCGATCGGCGAGAAAGACTTCCACGTCTACCCGTCGAACAATCATCGCCGCAACTGGATCGAGTGCATCAAGACGAAGAAGCAAACCATCTGCCCGGCCGAAACGGGCCACCGTTCGTGCACAGTCTGCCTGCTGGGCAACATCGGCTACTGGCTGCGCCGACCGCTGCAGTGGGATCCGCAAGCCGAGAAGTTCGTGGGCGACGACGAGGCCAACAAGCTCCTCGACCGCGAGATGCGGGCCCCCTGGAAATTCTGAGCCGCTGCGAAGGAGAAGTGATGCGACGCCTGCTGCCGATATTTTGCCTCACACTGCTGGCGACGAAGGCCGTTCCCGCCGATCCCGCGCCTGCCGGCGTGAAAGTCAGCATCCTGGAAGGGATGGCCGACAAGCGGGCCTGGGAAGTGGACGCTGCCAAGGTCACCGAGACCTACAGCGAGCCCGCTTTCGGCTTCGTGGCCACGCCGCGCAGGTTCAACGAGCGCGGCGTGCTGACGGATCGTTCCAGTCCATTCCTGTTGCGGGCGGAGGGCGCGCTCGACGTCCCGGCGGGCGAGTACCGTCTCTTGCTTCGCTCCCTCAACGCAGCGCGATTGTTCGTCGATGACAAGAAGCTGACCGAGACCGAGTTCAGCCGCCCACCGGCGGGGGGCTCGCACGAGCACGTGCCCGATCTGCCCGCGTCGAAGGAGAAGGGTTTGCGGCCCTTGCCGCTGGGGCACAAGGAGAAGATCGTCACGCTGAAGCTGGCGGGCCGCCATCGCTTTCGCGTCGAGGCTGTGGTAGGCGGGCAGAAGCTGCGGCCCGAAGTGGGCGAGCTCTGTCTGGCCATCGCCAAGGGCAAGGAGTCTTTCAAGATTCTTGGCAGCGAAATTCCGCTGAGCGATGCAGGCTGGCAAGCCTATGCCACCGCGCGGGGCCGCTTCCATCACGAACGCGATGAAGCAGCCCGGGCCAAGGCTCAGGTGGACGAGCAGCGTTACTGGGCCAGCCGGCATGAACTGGCCCGCAAGGAAATTACGGGACGCGAGTCGATCAAGCTGCCCGAGACGAAGCTGCCCGTTCATAACGCGATCGATCGTTTCATCGGCGTCCGGCTGGAAGCTGCCCGGGCCGAGCCGGCACCGTTGACCGACGATCACGCCTTCCTCCGCCGCGTCACGCTCGACACGATCGGCCTCTTGCCCACGCGCGCCGAGATCGAGGCGTTTGTCAAGGACGCCTCGCCCGAAAAGCGGGCCAAGGTCATTGACAGGCTGCTCGCCGATCCGCGCTGGGCCGATCACTGGGTCAGCTACTGGCAGGATGTGCTCGCCGAGAACCCGGGCATCCTCAAGCCCACGCTGAACAACACGGGCCCGTTCCGCTGGTGGCTGCACCAGGCCATGCTCGACAACTATCCGATCGATCGCTTCGCCACCGAGCTGGTGCGGATGGAAGGGAGCGTGCTGGGGGGCGGCCCGGGCGGCTTCCGGCTGGCCACCGAGAACGATGCACCGATGGCCGCCAAGGCGCATATCCTGGGCACGGCGTTTCTGGGCGTGCAGCTTCAATGTGCCCGCTGCCACGATGCGCCGCATCACCCGTTCAAGCAAGAAGCCACTTTCAGCCTGGCTGCGATGTTGCTGCGGGGCACGCAGACTGTGCCCAAGACCAGCAGTGTGCCCGCGGAAGTGGGGGGCCGCAAGCCGCGCGTGGACGTCACGCTCAAGCCGGGCACCAAGGTGCCGCCGCGCTGGCCCTTCGCCGAGCTGGCTCCCGCCAATCTGCCCGACGGCATCCTGCGCGACAAGAAGGACAGCCGCGAGGAGCTGGCGGCCCTCATCACGTCGCCGCGCAACGATCGCTTCGCCCAGGTGATGGTCAATCGCCTGTGGCAGCGTTTTCTGGGGGCCGGGATTGTCGAACCGGTGGATGACTGGCACGCGGCGGAAGCCTCGCATCCCGAGCTGCTCGACTGGCTGGCGCGCGAGCTGGTCACACATGACTATGACATGAAGTATGTGGCGCGGCTGATTCTGGTTTCCCACGCCTATCAACGACAGTCGCGGGCAGGCAACGACTCACGCGTCGCCGCCGAGCGGCTGTTTGCTGGCCCGGCCCGCCGCCGCATGACGGCCGAGCAACTCGTCGACTCCGCCTTCGGGGCAGCGGGCAAGAAGTTCGACAGCGAACTTCTCTGCCTCGATCCCGAATGCCGGCAGCGGGCCGACCAGATGCTCAACCTGGGCCGCCCCACGCGGGCCTGGCAATTTACCGGACTCTCAAATGACCGCGACCGGCCGGCACTGTCGTTGCCCGTGGCCCAGAGCATCATCGACCTGCTCATTGCCTTCGGCTGGCGCGATTCGCGGCAGAACCCGCTTACCGTGCGCGACGAGACGTCCACGCCGTTGCAGCCCTTGCTGCTGGCCAACGGTCTGGTGGGCAGCCGCATCACGCGTCTGTCCGATGACAGTGCGTTCACGGCTCTGTGCCTCGAAGATCGCTCGGTCGAATCCATGGTACGGGCCGTCTTCCTCGAACTGCTGTCGCGGCCCTCCACGAAGGAAGAAACACAGCTCTTCAGTGCGTTGCTCGAGGAGGGCTTCAAGAACCGCCGGGTGCCCGATGCGCCGATCCAGGTGAAACCGCCTCGCCTTACCGCGGTCTCCTGGTCGAACCATCTGAGCCCCGAAGCCACGAAGATCAAGCTCGAGCTGGAACGGCTAGCCCGGGCCGGCGATCCGCCCACAAAGCGCCTGCAGCCCGAGTGGCGCGAACGCATGGAAGACATGATCTGGACGTTGCTGAATTCACCTGAATTCGTGTTTGTACCGTGACGAGACGATGACCATGAACCGACGCGATTTTCTGGCCCAGGCCGGTCTACTTTCAGCCGCTTTCTTGGGGCAGACGGCCCCCACGCAAGCGGCGCCCAGCAAAGGGCCGCGCGGGCAGGCCGAATCCTGCATCTTCATCTGGCTCGGCGGCGGCGCTTGCCATCTCGATACCTGGGACCCCAAGCGCAAGGGCGATCCGAAGAAGAAGGTCGCCGGGTCCGCGTATGACCCCATCGATACTTGCGTGAAGGGCGTGCAGGTCTGCGAGCATCTGAAAGAGATGGCCCAGTTGCTCGATCGCTGCGTGCTCTTGCGTTCGCTGCATCACGACGTGGTGGACGAGCACGCGGCGGCCACGAACCGACTGCACACCGGGCGGCCCGTCTCGGGCACGATCACCTATCCGTCGGTTGGCTCGGTGGTGTCGCACCAGAAACGGGCCAGCGCCGAAGGGATCCCCAGTTATGTGTTGATCGGTTATCCGAATGTCACGCGCGGCCCGGGCTTCCTGGGCGCCGAGCACGGCTACATCTATCTCACCGAGACCGACCTTGGCCCCAACGGGCTGGTGCGGCCCATCGACGTGGGGGCCGATCGCCAGGCCCGCCGCGAAGCCTTGCTCGCAAAGATGCGCGAAGCCTATCTGAACCGCAACAAGGGAGACGAGAAAGTCGAGGACTACGCGGCGGTCGGGGCTCGCGGCCTCGAGCTGGCCGGGCCGCGCTTCCTGTCGGTCTTCAACGTGAAGGAAGAGCCCGCGACGCTGCGCGAAAGCTACGGCGGCGAGTTCGGGCAACGCTGCCTGCTGGCCCGCCGGCTGGTGCAGGCCGGCGTTCGCTTCGTCGAGGTCTCCTTCAACCTCAACTTCGTCAACGGCACCGGCTGGGACACTCACAATGAAGGGCAGCAGAACCAGCATCTGCTCATCCAGCAGCTCGACCAGGCCCTCGCCGGGCTGATTCGCGATCTCGAGTCGCGCAAGCTCCTCGACAAGACGTTGATCGTGGTGGCCACCGAGTTCGGTCGGCCCCCCGAGTTCGACGGCCGCGGCGGGCGCGGCCACCAGTCGCAGGCCTTCAGCACGTTGCTGGCGGGCGGCGGCCTCAAGACCGGGCAGGCCATCGGCCAGACCGATGAACTCGCCAAGAAGATCGTGTCGCGGCCCGTCTCGGTGCCTGATTTCCACGCGACCATCTATGCCGCACTGGGGATCAATCACGCCAAGAATATCTACGCAGGAGATCGGCCCGTGCCCCTCACCGATGGGGGCACGCCCGTCAAGGAACTCTTCAATTAATCACGTGGGAACCTGTGGCTCAGGAGCGCGCAGCGACTTCATGCCCGCGACAGGAGTGTCAGGTGTGCGGCGCGCCGGGCCGGCGGTGCGTTGCCTGCGCCCGGCTTCCTCGAGCACCCTCTCCGCAACGATGCGGCTGCCGAGCACGCAGGCCACGGTTCCCAGCCCGGGCCAGGTAGTATCGCCCGCCAGCCAGAAACCGGGCACGCCGATATCGTGCGGCACCGCGTGTTGATTGCTGTTGCTCAGCGTGAGGCGAACGCCGCCGACCGCGCCGCGCGGACGATGCACGAAACGCTCGTAAGTGCGCGGCGTGGCCATTTCTCGGACCACGGCTTGCCGGCCCAGGTCGGGATAGACGCGGCGGGCCAGCTCGATGAGCCGGCCGCCCATTTCGTCTTTGTGCGCTTCGTAGTCAGCCGGGCTCAGTTCTTCCCAGTCCTCGAGATCGCAGTGCGTCGACACCATCACGGCGCGATGGCCGGGCGGGGCACTCTCGCAGTCGCCCGGCGCGGAAACCGACACGAACATGTTGTTGCCATTGCCCAGGGGCCGGCGGTAATCGAACAGGATCTGGTTGTGCGTGAAGTCTTGCCCGGATACTTCATGCTCGGGCACACCGAGAAAGACGACCACGGCACCTCCCTGATGTGAACGATCGCGCTCGAGGTAGGGCTGCAACGCCCGTCCTACCTCCGCCGGGCCGATCCGTGCGGTCAATGCAGCAGGCACCGCGCTGACCACTTGCCGTGCGGCGACCGGCCCGCGTCGCGTGGTCAACTCGAAGTGGCCTTCGCCAGCTTCCACCTGGCTGACCTTGCAGCCCACGTGCAACGTGCCCCCCAGGCGCAGGTAATGCTGCGCGAAGCGGCGCCAGAAGCCGAACATGCCGCCCGAGGCGCGCACGAGGCCGGCGCCGCGGATGCTGATGCCGAGGGCTCCATTGATCAGCGGCGCCTCGTCGATGCCGGCATGGACCGTGTCCTCGAGCAACATCGAGAGCAAGCCCACCAGGGGTCGGTCCGCGCGTAGCCCGCAATGCCTGAGCGCATCCCCCATCGTCCAGCGCACGAAGCGAACGAGGGGCAGATTGCACCAGCCCAGCTTGCGGATGGCGTCGAGCAGATCGTGCCGGCCCTGGATGGGCAGCTTGATCCCCGCGCGGCTGGCCTGCCAGAACACGTTCGCGATCCGATCGAGCAACGACCAGAAACGGCGATGGGCGGGCGAGTCGCCCAGCTGCCGCAGTCGCTCTTTTGCCCACAGCCCGTGATGGCGGTGCAGCGTGACCTTGCGATCGGGCAGCCAGGCGACATAGCCGGGCAGAAACTCGCCGTCGACGCTCGTCATGCCGGTGCTCTGCAGCAACTCGTCGCCGACGCCGCCCGGATCGAAGTCGACCAGGGTGGTGGCGCCGACGTCGAAGGCGAAGCCGCGACGGCGAAAGAAGCCGGCGCAGCCGCCGGGCTGCCCGTGCGCTTCGAGTACGATGGTCGAGAGACCGCGGGCCTGCAAGCGCAGCGCGGTGGCCATCCCCGAGATCCCGCCGCCGATGATGGCCACGTCGTGCATGCTGTCATCTCCAAGAGAGGTCGCTGCCCGCTGCTTTCGAACCGCAGGGCGATCTCCCACCATAACCCGCCAAACCCCGCTGTTCACGTCTGCTCGCTTCGGGTAGGATCGTGGGAGTGGATCCACCGGACCTGAAGGAATCAGCACGCCATGCCACGTCAAGCAGTGGTGCGTCAGGAAGAGCAGCCCGAGGAGCAAAAGCAGCGCGACGAGGCGTTGCGGCCGCGCCGGCTGAGTGAGGTCATCGGCCAGCAGGGCGTGGTGCAGCGGCTGGGCATCGTGCTCAACTCGTGCCGCAAGAAGCGAGAGTGCCTGTCGCACATTCTCTTCGACGGCCCGCCCGGGCTGGGCAAGACCACCTTCGCCACCGTGTTGCCGAACGAGCTGGGCACATCGATCCAGATGACATCCGGGCCGGCCCTCTCCAGCCCCAAGGACCTGATGCCCTACCTGACCAATCTCGACGAGGGCTCGATCCTGTTCATCGATGAGATTCATCGCTTGCCGCGCGTGGTCGAGGAGTTCCTCTATCCGGCCATGGAGGATTATCGCATCGACATCGTGCTGGGTGAGGGGATCAATGCGCGGACGATCTCGCTGCCCTTGAAACGGTTCACGCTGATCGGGGCCACCACGCGCAGCGGCATGCTGTCGAGTCCGATGCGCGATCGCTTCAAGATGCAGGAGCATCTGGAGTTCTACACGGTGGACGAGCTGGCCCAGATCGTGCGTATCAACGCGCGGAAGTGGGAAACGGAGATCACCGAGGAGGCGGCCGTGGAACTGGCCCGGCGCAGCCGCGGCACGCCGCGCATCGCCAACAAGCGGTTGTGGTGGGCGCGGCACTTCGCGGCCAGCGAGGCCAACGGGCAGATCACGCTCGAAGTGGCCCGGGCCGCCCTCGACATGCAACAGGTCGACGTGGAGGGGCTCGACAAGCAAGACCGCCGCTATCTCGAGGCCTTGATCGACGTCTTCGGCGGCGGGCCGACCGGCGTGGAAGCGTTGTCGGCCACGCTCAATATCTCTGGTGATACGCTCTCCGACGAGATCGAGCCCTACTTGCTGCGCGAGCAATTCATCGTGCGCAGCCCGCGGGGCCGTGTGGCCACGCCGCGCGCGTTCCTCCATCTCGGCAAGGAAATGAAGAAGCGCAAGGAGGACGATCAAAAGCTGCTCTTCGAATGAGCGGCGGCCAGAAAGCGACTGCCAACCGACGGGCAACGTGGACGAATGACGCAAGTTCAAGTATGATCGTCCTTTTGTAGCTTGCTTGCCTTGACAGTAGCGCCGCTTCTGGATTAGATAGCCCAGTCTGTCGTGGCGGGCAAAGACGGCAGGCTGCCGCGCCCGTGAGCGCGGAATGCATCACGAGGGATCGCAATGGATCGAGAGCACGTCGACGACGTTCGTGCCTACATGAGCGAAATGATGGGCACGTTCGTGCTGGTGTTTCTGAGCGCGGGTGCGGTCTGCGCAGCCCAGCTGTATCCAGGCACCGGCAGCTTCACCTCCGTTTTGGGCATCGCCCTGGCCGCCGGGCTGAGCCTGGCCGTCGGGCTGGCCATGACCAATACGCCGCCGCGCGGCTATCTCAACCCGGCCGTCACCATGCTGCTCTGGGGCATGGGCAAGCTCGACGGCGGCCGCGCCATGGCCCTCATGGGGGTGCAATTCCTGGGCGCCGCCGTTGCCGGCGGCATGCTTCGCTTTGTTCTCGGCAACAATCAGCTGGTGATGGACTTCGCCCACCTGGGCACGCCCCATATCAACTACGAAGCATTCGGGGGCGCTGGCCTCACTGCGGGCGTTGTCTTCAAGGGAGTCATGTTCGAGCTGATTTTCACCTTCTTGCTCCTGCTGGTGGTTTTCGTGGTCAGCGTGCGTGTGCCGAAGACCACCGGGCAGGTGAGCGGCTGGCTGGCTCCGCTTTACATCGGCATGACCCTGACCGTGATCACGCTGGCTGGCTTCCACCTGACGGGAGCAGCCGCCAATCCGGCCCGCTGGTTCGGCACCGTGATCTGGGAATCGACGGTGTCGCCCTTGCGGATGCAGCGACCCTATGCAGACTGGCTGGCCTTCGTGCTCGGGCCGTTCGCGGCCTCCTTCGCGGCCCAGTACGTGATCGGCTGGCTGATTCGCGAAAAGGAACACGAACACGCTCACGACACCGAAAAATCCGCAGTGGCCGCCGGCTCCAGTCACTGATCTTTGTCGAGGATGGACATGAGCACCGAGAGTACCGAGAGCAGCCCGGCACGGCCTTATATTGTCGAAGCGGCGGGCACCTTTTTGCTGGTCTTGATTGCCGGCGGCGCCGTTTGCCTGGGGCAAGCCGCCCAGCCGGGGCAATCTCCTCTCACGGCGATTCTCGTTGCCCTGGCCACCGGCGTCGCGCTGGCCGGCGCCCTCGCCTGGACGGTGCCCATCTCGGGCGGTTATCTCAACCCTGCCATCACCTTGGCCCTCTGGGTCTACAAGAAACTGGACGGCTCGCGCACCACCGGGTTGATCCTTTCTCAGCTTGTGGGCGCGGTTGCCGCCGGTGCCCTGCTGCGGATGGCCTTTGCCAATGCGGACGAATTGCTGCCCGCGCGGCTGGGCACGCCGCATCTCAACTATCAGGCGCTGGGCTACAACTCGCTCACGCTCTGGAGCATGATCCACGGCAGCGCAGCCGAGCTGTGTTTCACCTTCATCCTGACGATCGCCATCTTCGCGACCTTGATCGACGACCGGGCACCATCCTTGCCCGAGGGCACACCGCGCGTTTTCACCACGCTCTGGGTCGGGCTGGCGGCCGCCACCTTGACGCTCGTCGGCTTCAAGCTCACCGGCGCAGCGGCCAATCCGGCCCGCTGGTTCGGCAGCGCCATCTGGGAACTGAGCGTCGACTCCATTCGCGATCGGGGCCAGAGCCCGCTCGCCGATCACATGGTCTACTGGATCGGCCCGATTCTTGGTGCTCTTCTCGGCGCCGGCGTTTATCTCAAGCTCGTCATGGGCGAAGGCGATGAGCCCGCGCCCCATCATCACGGTGCTCACGGTGCTGCTCCGGCCACGGCGGGCAGTACGGCCATCAAGGCCAAGAAGTAGTCCGCTGTCTGTCTTGCCAAGACGGGCACGGACCGAGGACTACGGACAAAGGATGGTCCATGCGTCCCTTGACCCTCGATGATCTGATCCCCCTCGAGGAGTACGCCGCCCGGCGGCGCGAGTACTTCGAATCTCTCACCCGCTATCTCGACCGCTATCGCCGCATCCGCATCGGTCCCAGTGTCATGCTGGTCTTCGAAAACCGGCAAACCTTGTGGTTCCGGCTGCACGAACTGCTGCGCGTCGCCCGGCTGGCAGATCCCGTCTTCGTACAGCGCGAGCTCGATACCTACAATCGGCTGCTGCCGGGCCGCGATCAGCTGCAAGCCGCCCTCTTGCTGGAAGCGAGCGATCCGGGCTGCGATCTGGGCTTCTGGCGCGGGCTCGACGGCAATCACCTCCAGTTCTGTTTCGGCGTCAAGAACTACAGTGCCCAGCTGGTGACGTGCCGACCCGAGGATCGTTGCCTGGGGACGGCCCACTGGGTGCGTTTCGTGCTCGACGCCGCGGGCCGCCGCCTGCTGGCAGACTGGCACCGGCCCGCTTCGTTCCGCATCGTCCACGCCGACTACCGCCACGACAGTGCCGCCCTCAGCGAAGACGTACGCCAGAGCTTGCTCGAAGACCTGGAGCTCAGCGATCGCGACAGCGCGTGAACTCGTCTAGCGTCCATCCCCCGTGTACTTGATGGTTGCGCCCTTGGGAGCCTGGGGCCACGGCGTCTCGCCGGGCGGCCAGCTCTTGGGCTGGGTGGCCCGCACTTTCTCGACTGCTTCCTTCACCCAGGCGGGGGCGTGCTGATTCTCGCGCAGGCCATACACCCAGGGCAGCGGCGGATCCATCAAGAGTGGTTTGCTGCCCAGCACTTGCTTGAGCGGGGGCCGCTCTTTGGCCAGCTCGGCCAGGCGGGCCGACAACTTCTTCACCAGCTCGGGATGCTGCTTGGCCATGTTCTTCTTCTCGGCCGGGTCGTCGACCACGTTGAAGAGCATGTCCCCCATCAGCTTGTAGTCGCCGCTGCGGATGGTGGGCAGCCGCACGCTGCCTTCAACCTCGAAGACGATCTCGCGGCGCGGGCTGGGCTTGCTCGATAGGATCATGTCGGACATGTCGAGTCCGTCGAGCGGCTCGAGGCCCCCTTTCACGGTGCCCCCCGAGAGGGCCGCCAGCGTGGGCAGCACGTCGACGATGTGCATCAGTCCGTCGTTGGTGCTGCCCGGCCTGATCTTGCCCGGCCAGCGCATCAGGCAGGGGACGCGCACCCCGCCTTCAAAAGTCGTGTTCTTGGTGCCGCTGTAGGGCTTGTTGAGTTCCTCGTGGATGCCGCCATTGTCGTTGGTGAAGACCAGCAAGGTGTTGTCGGCAAAGCCGTGCTGGTCGACGGCGCCGACGATCCGGCCCACCGCGTCGTCGAGGCATTTGAGGGCAGCCTCGCGTTTGCTGTACTTGTCGGTGTAGCGCGGGATCTCTTCGAGCGGGCCGTGTACGGCGTTGAAGGGGACGTAGAGAAAGAACGGTTTGTCTTTCGTTTGCCGGGCGAGCAAGCCGACAGCCTCGTTGGCGATCAGGTCGGTGGTGTAGCCCTGCTCGAAGAGGGGCTGCTGGTTGCGATGCCAGTCGTAGACGGCGAAGGTGGCCGGTGCGTTGTGGGGGATCGTGTAGTTGTTGTAATCGATGCCCCAGGCGTAGTGGCCGTATTGATGTTGAAAGCCCTGTCCCATGGGCAGGTGTTCGGGCAGCCACTCGCCGCAATGCCACTTGCCGGTGATGGCGGTGAAGTAGCCCGCATCCTTGAGGACCTCGGCGACGGTGCGTTCGCGCGTGTCGAGCGCATGGATCATGCGAGTGGGCTCGCCCCGTTCGTTGTGGGCCAGCTTCAAGCCCAGCCGCTCGAGATAGCTTGGCTTGCCGAAATCTTCCGAGCGCCAGTCCATCCAGGTGCGGAAGGCATAGCGGCCCGTCATGAGGGCGCCGCGCGTCGGCGCGCAGACGGAATGGACGTAGAACGAGGTCAGGCTGACGCTCTGCTTGCGGAGCTTGTCGATATTGGGAGTGAGCTCCGGCTTGCCGCCGTTGTAGCCCGGCTCGGCCCAGCCCATGTCGTCGGAGAGAATGAAGACGATGTTTGGTTTCTCGGCTGCGGTTGCCTTGCTTGCCGGAGATATCGACATGATGCAGGACAGGACTGCGAGTACA
>JBFWSD010000054.1:0-12939 GCA_050248575.1 Gemmataceae bacterium | reverse complement strand
TGGAGAAAGGGATGGACCGCCCGCGGAGTTTTCTCGAGAAATGTTTGCCCGACGAAGACGAGCGGTCGTTCATGCGCGCCATCCATGAGAAGCCGGATGACCCCGCAGCTCGGCTCATCTATGCCGATTGGCTGGAGGAACGCGGCGATCCTCGCGCCGAGTTTCTTCGCGTCCAGCAGGCGCTGAAGTCCAGGCAATCGGACCAAGAATTGCTCTCTCGCCTTGAGGTACTGCGGTCTACCTTGCTGCCCGAATGGCTGTCGATGATCGGCGACACGCTCGCCCGCTTCGCACCATTGCAAGAGGAAGTCTATCGCTCCGATCGTGACCGAGGCTGGGAGCCCTTCTTGAAGGTGACGTCGAATCTCGGACTGCTCGACGTTCACTATCACGGCGATCTGCAGAATGGCTGGGGTGTGGAGAGGGTGCTCGACTTTCTGAAGTCGCGCGAGGTGGCGCCCGTTCTGCATTCGCTGCTGCTCGATGGCCACGAAGATCGTAGCCGCTCCAACGGCACTCTGGACATCGATCTCGACTGCTGGTTAGCGAAAGATCTGGAGTTTCCCAATCTGGAGTCGCTGGCGACCGAACAGGGCTCCGGAGTCATCATTGGTTTTTACGAGGAGGAAGGCAGGATTGCCCGGTTGCTGCAACGTTGCCCGGCACTGCGCCGCTTGACCATTCCCTCAGCGCCCAACGCCGATTTCTTCAAGCTTGGCGATCACCCACTTGAGCACTTGAACGTGGCCGCCGGCTACGATTGTCAGAACTTCATGGTGAATCTGGCCCAGGCCAGCTGTTTTCCGAATCTGAAACAGCTTGCCTTCACCGATTACATCGAAGACTACATGGACGACTTTGCACAGCGTTGTACGCCATTCGACCATTACAGGGAGTTTTTCCAGTCTCCCATCCAGGAGCGGCTCGACACGATCACCTTGCGCGAAGTGATGTTGTCACGACAACAGGTCGACGCGTTGCTCTCGATTCGCAGTAGCGGAGTCAGTATCACCCGGCACGCTCAAACACCGTAGGAACGTCGATGCTTTCCACTGGCCAGCTCGGGCAGCTTGCTTGCATCTGGGAGGCCACGGCCCGCAAGCCGGGCAACGTCCACCCGGGCCGCGACTTCCACGACGTCACTTACGTCGACTTCCTGGCCAGCGCCGTGGCCATCGCACCTGCACTCGATCGCGCCGGGCAACAACCACTCGGTGAGACGATCCTACACGCCATCCAGGCGACGCAGACCATGGTGGGCAGCAACACGAACCTGGGCATCGTGTTGCTGCTGGCCCCGCTGGCGGCCGTTGCCGAAAGCACGAATCTTCGCGAAGGCGTTGAACGCGTGCTGGCCGGCACCACCGTCGCCGATGCCGAACTGGTGTATCGGGCCATCCGGCTCGCCAGCCCGGGCGGGCTCGGCGAGGTTGCCGAGCAAGACGTGCAGCGGCCCCCAACGCAGACTCTGCGCGAGGTGATGACACTGGCGGCGGAGCGCGATCTCATCGCGCGGCAATATGCGAACGGCTATCGCGAAGTCTTTGCTGACGCCGTGCCCGGGCTGAAGGCGGCCCTCACGCGCAGTGCTTGCCTGGAGGAGGCCATCATCCTCGCCTTTGTGGAGTTGCTGGCCCGGCACCCTGACACGCTGATCGCCCGCAAGCAAGGGATCGAGGTTGCCGAGGAAGCCAGCCGCCGCGCCCGGGCCGTGCTCGAGTTGGGCTGGCCCGAACCTTCGGGCCGGCAAGCGTTCCAAGATCTCGACGACTGGCTGGGCGATCCCGACCACGCCAGGAATCCGGGCACCACGGCCGACCTGATGGCGGCTTCCTTGTTCGTTTGTCTGCGAGACGGTACGATGACTTTACCCTGCCCGATTCCATGGACGCGCTGAGCCGAAGTGCTCCAGCGCGGGGTTCGTTACTGCAGCGCTTTCGCCGGCGCCAACTATTGCACGGGAAGATCGATGAGCGAGAAATTCCAGATTCGCGTGACCAAGGACCACCTGATGTTCTGCTCGGCCCACTTCATCAGCTATGAAGGGGACAAGTGCGAGCGGCTGCACGGGCACAACTACCGCACCGCCGTCGAGATCGAAGGGCCGCTCGACGACGTCAATCACTACGTCTTCGACTTCATCGTGCTCAAGAAACGCACCAAGGCCATCGTCGACGAGATCGACCATCGCGTCATGCTCCCGCTGAAGAACGCGCGGATCAAGGTGGAAGAGCAGCCCGGGCGGGTGCGCGTCAGCTACCAGGACCGCGAGTGGATCTTCCCGCGCGGCGACTGTGTGTTGTTGCCCATCGAGAACACCACGGCCGAGCTGCTGGCCAAGTACATTGCCCAGCGCATCGAGGCCGACCTGCGCAAGGAGTTCAAGTACGAGCCGCCCGTCTTGCGCGTGGAGGTGGAAGAAAGCCCCGGGCAGTCGGGCACCTACGAGCTGCGCCCCTGAGCTTTCTCCGCGGATGAACACAGCGCCGCGAAGGCGCAACCAAGTCTTCTATCAAAAGCGCCCGCGGATGAACGCGGACTGCGTGCGCGGATTTTCGCGGATCTGTCGCGGCAGATTGTCACGTTTGCCGACGTTGCACGAATCCGCGCGCATCCCGCAAGGCGAGCAGAAGTTTGCTGTTTGCTATGCGGACTGCGGGTGCGGATCTATCGCGGCAGGTCAACCAGCCTGCCCGCACGAATTCGCGCCAGGTAACGGGTTTATCGACTTGGTACGAATCCGCGCAGATCGGAGCACGCAGTCCGCGTTCATCCGCGAGCGTATTTGGGCGAATCGTTGCGCACTCGCAAAAAACCGCTTCCGGCGGGCTGCCCCTGGGCTATAGTTTTCATGGAAGAGGCTCCATGACTTGCTTTCCTGCCAAAGGATCGTCCCTTGCGGCAAGCTCCGTTCCAGATCCCCGGCTACCGGCTCCTGCGCGTCCTCGGCAAGGGGGGTATGGGCACGGTCTATCACGCGCGGCACGAGTCCACGGGCAATGAAGCAGCCATCAAGGTCTTCGATCCCAAGCCCGGTTCGCTCCACAACGAGATGCTCCGCCGCTTTCGCCACGAGATGGTGGCGCTGACCAGGCTGTGCCATCCCAACATCGTGCACATCTTGCACGCGGACGAGATCGACGGCGTGAATTTCCTGATCATGGAATACGTGGCGGGGGTCGATCTCGAAGAGTTGCTCGAGCAGCGCGGGCGGTTGCCGGTGGCCCTGGCCTGCGAATACCTGATACAGGCGGCACGCGGGCTGCAGCATGCCCACGAGCAGGGACTGGTCCATCGCGACATCAAGCCAGCCAACATTCTGGTCGCTGCCAGCGGCATGACGTGCGGTGTGACCGAGGGGACCGTCAAGCTGCTCGATCTTGGCCTGGCCCGGCTGTTCAGCATGCCCGGGCACAGTTCGCTCAGCCTGATCACCGAGGACGGGCTGGTCGTGGGCACTCCGGATTACATAGCGCCTGAGCAGATTGCCAACTCGCACCAGGTCGACATTCGCGCCGATATTTACTCGCTGGGTTGCACGTTCTATCAGTTATTGACCGGGCAGGTGCCCTTTCCGGCGGCTGACGTGCTGTCGAAGCTCGACCGACATCGCTGGAACCCGGGTCGGCCGGTCGAACAATTGCGGCCCGAGGTCCCCCGCAAGCTGGGTGACATCGTACGCAAGATGATGGCCAAGCAGCCCGCGGCGCGTTACCAGACGCCACTCGAGGTGTGCGCCGCCCTCGAGGAGATTCGCGCGGAACTTCCGCTCGAACACGGCATACCGGGCATCCCGGCCACGGCCGGGGTCCGCGCCGCCGAGGAGATCGAAGCGCAGAACGCGGGCGGGACCGTCTTCGAGGCGCATGCCGGGGCCGTGCACGCGGTTGCCTTCCTGCCCGACGGCAAGCACTTTGTCTCGGCGGGCGAAGATCATCTGTTGCAGGTCTGGGACCTCGAACGGGCGATGCGTGTGCGCAGCCTGCGCGGGCACAACGGCGCCGTCCAGGCTCTGGCGCTGAGCGCGGACGGTCGGCGCCTTGTTTCGGCAGGAAGCGATGGCCGCGCCATGCTCTGGGATGTGGCCAGCGGCAAGCATCTGCGTACGCTGCAAAGGCAGACTACGGGACTGGTTGGGGTCGCTTGCCTGCCCGATGGCCAGCGCGTATTGCTGGCGGACGCCGACGGCAAACTCTACCTGCGCCAGTTCGAAACGGGCGTGCTCTTGCAGACACTGAGCGGGCACCGCGCGGCCATCACGGCCATGGCCGCGAGTGGAGCTGGTCGACATGCCCTTAGTGCCGCGCTTGACAACAGCGTGCGCCTCTGGGATCTCGACAGCGGGCAGGAGACCTTTTGCCTCGACATGGACGGGCCGTGCTTCCACGGAGTGGCCCTGTCGCGTGATGGCCTCCTGGTGCTGGCAGCCCGCGCCGACCTGCACCTGCACGTGTGGCACCTCGACACCGGTAGCGAACAACAGCTGGCGGGACACCAGGCGATCCTCACTTGCGTGGCCCTGGCCGACAATGAACAACATGCTCTGTCCGGGAGCGCGGAGGGCGGCTTGCTCTTCTGGGACCTCTCGACTGACCGGCCGTTGTGTCCACTGGCAGGACACACCGCGGCAGTGAACTGCGTCACCTTTGCACCTGACGGCTGCCACGCGCTTTCCGGCGATCGCAGTGGACATGTCCGCTTCTGGCAGTTGCCGGGGTGAAGTTAGCGGTTTCTTGGAATTACCAAGAAGCCCGGCTTCTTGAATTCTCGGTGACGAGAGAATCTCGGAAGCGCCGAGAAGCCGGGCTTCTGACAGCCTCTTAGCCCGCTTCGAACTGGCGGGCAATCTGGCTCATCGTGGCCGGTTCGTAGCCGGGCCGCTTCTCAAGGTAGACGAGCACCCGGTCGATCTGATCAAGCAAACGATCCGCTTCCGCCTGCGTGCGCGCATACGGGCTGGCCCCGGGCAAGAGCGAAGAGCTATGCAGCGTGAAGGAGACGAATGGCAGCCCGGCACGTTCCAGCGCGGGCAAGATTCCCAGCATCTCGTCGGCGCTGTGCTGTTCGAAGTTGAGCCAGACACGGCGCACCAGCCCGAGCCGGTTGGCCAGGCCGATGAGTTTGAGCTTGCGCAACGGGGAATGCTCGATAGCCGCGAAGGCCCGCCCCCAGAAGTCAAAGCCACGACGACTGAAACCGCGCGTGAGGGGCAGTTCCCACAGAGCCGTCTCACGTTCGTTCCCCGGCGGTAATCGCGCAGGCAGCAGACCGCGACCGCGAAAGTCGGGAGCCCCTTCGTCGGACCAGGCCGTGTACGGCACGATCGATGAATCGGTCACGAAGGCGTGCCGCTGCAGAAACCCCTGAATCGCCGGGCTGGTCGAGTAGCGGCCCCCGCGAAAGCTGGTCGGCGCGGGCAACCCAGCCGCTGCGAACGCGCGATAGACCGTGGTCAACTTTGCCTCGATGTCGCTGGCGGGCAAGTTGTGCAAGTACGTCTCGCGCGGGCTCGCGACCTTGTCGCTCGTCAAGGGGGGCGTGTTCCAGGGATGAATGTGCATGCCGACCTCGACGCGCTCGCGGCGGGCCAGCTCTGCCAGGATCGTGGCACTTGTCTTGTCGGCAAGAACGGCGTGATTGGCGAAGTAGCTGACGGCAGCCCCGCGGGCACTGCATTGATCCTGAAAGGCGGGCAACCTCTCGATGTTCCGCACCGACAGGTCGTGCACCGCCCAGCCGGCGTGCCAGTCCCATTCTTCTTCGGTGTCGACGGTGAGAGTCCAGAATACAGCCATCGTCCTGCTCGCCCGGGCTGTTTGCATTATACTACGTCTATGCGAGTGCTCGGTATCAGTCCTCTCGACAAGGATGCGACGGTTTCTTTCCTGGAAGACGGGCACGTGCTGTTCGCGTGCGGCGAGGAGAGGCTGTCGCGCGTGAAGATGCAAGACGGCTTCCCGCAGCGTGCCCTCGAGCTTGGTCTGCAGCGTACCGGCTGGGAAACGGGCTCGATCGATGCCGTCGCTTACGCCTTCTTTGACGGCGCCGAGGAAGCCAGGCTGATGCGCGAAGCCTACGCGGCGGACGGCCGGCGCCACGGCAAACGCGCGACCGCCACCTCACTCGAGCGTCTCCGGGAGGCGACGCGCCGTCCCTACCAGGTTGACCGCAGCAAGCCGATTCCAGGTTTCAGCAGCCCGGCGCAGGAATTCATGCCCGCGAAGGCGTGGCACAAGCGGGCCGCCTACGACCTGATCGCGGGCAGCCCGCTGCTCGACTGGGTAGCCCATCGCCGCGGCTTTCGCGCCTGGGTCAAGACTTCGGCCGCCGAACATGCCCGCTGGACCACGGAGCTTGACGCCGGCCTGAGACGCTTTGGCCTCGCGGGCAAGCTGCGCCGCTTTCATCATCACGACGCGCATGCGGCCAACGCCTTCTTTGCTTCCGGTTTCGACGAAGCGCTCATCGTCACGCTGGATGGTTACGGATCGGGCACCGCAGGGGGCATCTATCGCGGCGATCGCTCGGGCGTGCAGGCGCTGCATCGCTATCCTTTTCCCAGCTCGCTCGGGCTGTTCTACGAGCACGTCACCGCCGGACTGGGTTTCCGCATCTCGCGACATGAGGGCAAGATCGTCGGTCTCGCCGCCTACGGCGATCCCGAATTGCTCGGGCCCGTGTTGCGTGCCCGCTTCGCCACCGCCGAAGGCGACATCGTGATGAAGGGGGCTTTCGACTACTACCTGACCCGTGCCCTCGCGGGCCGCTTCGCCAAGCGCGACGTGGCTGCCGCCTATCAACGCGTTCTCGAAGAAGTGGCGACCGCCTCCATCGCCCACTGGCGTGCACGCACCGGGCTGAGCAGGGTTGCCCTCTCCGGCGGCGTCAACGCCAACGTGAAGCTCAACCAGCGCATTCGCGAGATCCCTGGCGTGGAGGAAGTGTTCGTCTATCCCAACATGGGAGATGGCGGGCTGGCCACGGGGGCCGCCATGCTGCTCTTTCCCCCCGAATGCTTCCATGGCAGGCCGCTCGCCAACGTCTATCACGGGCCGGACTTCACGGAGGCGGAGGCGCGGGCCGCTCTCGAACAGGCCGGACTCAGCCCGCGGCACGCCGACAACATCGAAGAAGAGATCGCCGGGTTGCTCACGCAGCAGCGCATCGTGGGCCGCTGTGCGGGCCGCATGGAGTATGGCCCGCGTGCCCTGGGCAATCGCTCCATTCTCTATCCCGCCCAGGATCCGCATGTGAATCAGTGGCTGAATCAGCAGCTGGGCCGCACCGAGTTCATGCCCTTCGCGCCGGTCTGCCTGGCCGAGGAAGCGGGCCGCCTCTTCCGCAATCTCGAAGGCTGCCACAAGACCGCCGAGTTCATGACCATCACCTTCGATTGCACGGAGGAGATGAAGAAGAGCTGCCCGGCGGCCGTTCACGTGGATGGCACGGCGCGGCCGCAACTGGTCAGCGCTTCGACCAATGCCAGCTTCTATCGCGTGCTCGAAGCCTATCACCGCAAGACGGGCGTGCCGGCCATCATCAATACCAGCTTCAACATGCACGAGGAGCCGATCGTGTGCAGCCCGGGGGACGCGGTGCGTGCATTCTTGCAGGGCCGTCTCGACTACCTGGCGCTGGGCAACTTCCTGGTGCCCCACCCACGCCTCGAGGACATCGAACGCGAACGCCAGCGCGGCGGAACTGCTCGCGCTGGCGGGTAAGATGAGCAGTCGCTGGTCACTGCCCGGGGCTGACTCCCAGGATCACGCCTTTGGGCTTGGCGAGGTCGACGATCACCGACTTACCCGTCTCGGCAGTGCCGATGTTGCCGGCGCGGTCGGCTGCTTCCACGCGGACGAAGAACTTGTAGGGCACGTCTGTCGGCATCCGCCACATGTAGTTGCCCGTGTTTTCCAGGTCCTTGGCGATGGGCGTCCAGGGTCCGGCTTCTTGCTCGGAGTAGAGCAGGGTGATCGGGTTGCGGGCCAGGTTCTTGTCGGTGGCGACCCAGGTGACGGTCAGATTGCCCGTCTCGGCGCCCTTGCCCACGTCGACGTTCTGAATGTTGACCTTGGGCTTGGTCAGGTCGACCTCGACCCAGACCTGGGGCGGATCACCGACCTGGGGCGGCTTGTCGGCCAGCCCAACACCGCTGCGCACCAGCAGGGTGAAGCCGTACAGCCCTTCCGAGTTGACGTCGACGACGTAGGGCGAACGATGCGCGGTGTCCTCGCTGTACTTCTGCCAGTTGCGGCCATCCTGGGTATACCAGAGCTCGACGGCGGAGACGCCGGAGCGGCCCACTTCCTTGACCTCGTAATCGAAGTTGATGCGCTTGCTGTTGACCAGGCGGACGGCCTTGTTTTCCTGGATCTTGTTGCTGTCGCCCTGGGCCACGGGCTGGGCAGGCGCCGACCCGCCCCCTGGAGTGAGCGTGGTCTGGGCCGAGCCTTCGTTGCCCGCGCGGTCGCGAATGCGCAGGCGGACGTCTTGATTCTCGTTGACGCGCCAGGCGTACTGGCCATACGGGGCACGCTGCACGGGCAGCGGCGCCCATTCGGAGCGGCCCGCTGCGCGCGCCTCGATGACGAGCGTGTTCGGGTCGAGGTTGTCGTCGCGGACGTCCCATTCGACGCCGGCTTGCCCGTCGCGTTCGAAGGGGCGCAAGGTCACCACGGGGGGCTGTGTGTCGACCACCACCTTCAGCCCGGGCTGGGCGGTGTCCATGGTCAGCGGGAAGGCGCGGTTGTCCATGTCGATCGTCCGCACCGTGAACCAGTAGAGTCCGTCGCGGTTGGCGGTAAAGGTGAAGTAGCCCTCGTCGGGCCGGACGTTCGCGAAGGGGTGCCAGGAACGGCCCTGGTCGGTGGACACGTACAGCTGCACTTGCTTGAGGCGACGCTCGCCCGAATCGGTCTGGAACGGGATGCGGAAGACTTGCTGGCGCGTATAGGTAACGTCCGGATCCTGGGCGGGAGAGGCAACGGGCACCGCCAGCAACAAGCCCAGCACGATGGGGACGGCGCGACAGCAAGAGGCCCTTCGGTATCGTGCACGCGCTTGCAGGCTGGGGGTCATCACGCCCTCCTGAGGATGCCAGCAATGAGATTCGGGCAGGGAGTCCATTTCGGCGCGCAGTGGCCGCGCCGCGGCGTTGCCTCAACGCCGATAACCCATCATGTCCATTCATCGTCAGGCAATCTCGGTGAACTTGACCCAATCTGCAAAGATGTGGCAGATAGCCGGAAGGCGTGCTCTGGGATCAAGGCTTGATCCAGAAAGAAAGAGAACACCCGGGCGGACCGGGTGTTCTCCTGTGCAACCGGCAGGTTCGCCGGCCTCGGAGAAGCGGGGCCCAGCAACGACACCGCGAGGGCGCCGCGCAGGCAACGCGTGGCTCGCGTGATCAGCGCTTGCGCGCCTTGGCGGGTGCGGCCTTCTTGGCCGGCTTGGCCGCGCGCGACACAGGCTTCCTGGCAACGGCCTTCTTGCCTGCGGCGGACTTCTTGGCGGTCCGGGCCGGAGCCTTGCGTACGGTTGCCATGATTCTCTCTCCTTTCACTTTCGACGAGACTGCCTTGCGATAATCGCCTGGAGCGGCCGTCTCGCACTTCCAAGGTTGCGCCCGTCCCGGCCGTTGCCGGGTCGAGCGATTGCACATGCCGTGGCATGGCGCCACGCAATTCAACTATAGCACTATAGTAATATTAGTGAAGTGATAGCACCTGAATAATTGGCCCGGACTGGGCGAATGGTGCCCGGCCCCGTCGAGCTGGCAAGCGCGGCGCGGCCCCGCCAGCTTGCCGCAACGCGCGCAGCCGGGCCAGTTCAACCGGCTTTCACGCGGCTACAAATGGAGCAAGCTGGTCTTGACTCAATGGATACCCTTTTTATACTGCCGCCCCTCGCATGCCATGTGTTGTTGCAGAAGGTCAGCGGAGCCGCTCGGGGTGAAGCAGAGGTTCCGCCGGATCCGCGAGGGTGGGGACGTCGTCCTGGCACGTCAGAGGGGAGACGCCGTGGTCGGCCAATCGTTGATGCGACGCTTGCTCATCACGCTGCTGGTTCTGGGCTGTGTCATCTGGACCGGCCTGTCCTGGCTGCCTGCCCAGACGCTGCGCCTGTCGCGCGACATTCCCGGCGATTTCAAGTCCATTACTCTACATGCCGACGAGATTGCCTCCTGGGTCGAGGGCAGCCAGCGCATCTTCCTGCTCAAGGGCGTGGTGCTCGTCCAGCAAGGCACGGCGCAGGTGCGCATGGAACGCGCCGTGGGCTGGACCGACCTGGCCGAGACGCAGAAAACCAACATCACCCGCCTCGATCTGTACGCCGAGGGGGATGTCCGTATCGAGAATGGCACCGAAGCCAAGTCGGGCGAAAAGGCCATCATCGACCTGAACACGCGCGGCGAGGTGCAGGTCAAGTCGCAGAAGGGCAAGATCCTCCAGAAGAATCTGTCGAGCGATCCATTCTATCAACGTGCACTGGCCGAGCGCAGCGCCCTGAATCAGGCCCCCGCGGCCAAAACAGAAAATCCGATTCAGCAAACATCGTTTCAGGAGACCACGGCAGCGACGCCCTTGCCGGAGCAGCCGACGCGGCCGGCGCCGCCCGTGAGCAATCAGCCGTTGCCCGTGGTACCGGAAGCAGCCGCGCCCACGCCGCCCACATCGAGGCCGCCCAGTTCCTCGAGCTATCAACCTTTGCCATTGCCCGGGGCAGCGCCCGCGCCGACCGCGCCGACGAATCCGTCCTCGCCTGTGCCGGTGCAGACGCCGATCCTGCCGCTGCCGCGCGTCGAGCCGCAGGGACCCCGAGCAGGCGGCACCACGCCGCCGCTCAGGCAAATTCGCATCGTGCCGCGCACCTCGGCTCCCTTCCAGGTCCAGGAAATCCCGCTCGCCAACGGTGAGAAGGCCTTCGTGGTCACGGGAGGCGTGATCCTCACGGTCAGCGATCCGCGCAATGAAGACGCGGTTACCGACATTGAAGCGGACCGGCTGGTCATCTGGACCAAGGACGATCCTGCCAAGCTGTTTCGCGGGCTGCGCACAGAACAGGGCAGCTCGGCCCGCGACGCCGAAGTCTACCTCTCGGGCAATGTCCAGATCTTCGAACAGAGCGGCCGCAAACGCGGCCCCGACAAGACAGCCAAGGACCCCAATCGTCCCAGCGACGACGACGGGCTCGAAAACCACAGGTTGCAAGCCGACGAGGTCTACTATGACCTCGCCCGCAACGTGGCCATTGCCTACCAGGCGGATCTCAGCTTCCGGCAGTCGGGCGTGCCCGATCCGATCCACATGAAGGCCGACGAGCTCTTGCAACTGTCGCGCACCAAGTTCCAGGCCGTTCGCGCCGAAGTATTCTCGAGCAAGCTGCCCTCGGACCCTGGCCTCAAGGTTTTCGTCAGCGATGCCACGCTGGAACAGAAAGTGATTCCCAAGCGATCGATCTTTGGCCGCGAGGTCCTCGACCGGGAAACCGGGCAGCCGCTGACCGAGACGCAGCGATACTTCGACGGCAACAATGTCTTCGTCGAGCTGGGCGATGTGCCGGTCCTGTATTTCCCGTATCTGCGCGGCGACGTGAATGACCCGCTCGGCCCGCTCGAGAACGTCCGGCTGGCTTACAACCGGATCTATGGCGGCTGGTTCTCGTTCACGCTGGACATCTACGACCTGCTCGGCATCGATCCGCCGCCGGGCACGCGCTGGGACCTGGACATCGACTACCTGACCCGGCGCGGTCCCGCCCTGGGCACAGAGTTCGAATACAGCGGCCGGGACTTCTTCGGTTTGCCCGGCTTGAATGTGGGCCGTGCGCTGGCCTGGGGGCTGCGCGACGCCAGTAACGACATCCTTGGCGGCGGCCGCGGCGATTTTCAGTCGCACCCGCTCTGGCGCGGCCGCATCCTCTGGAATCACTTCCAGGAACTGCCCGCCGACTTCCAGTTGCAGATGCAGGCCAGCGTCCTCAGCGACAAGAACTTCCTGGAACAGTACTACTACAACGAGTTCAATCGCGGCATCAATCAAGAGACGTTCATTTATCTGAAGCAGCAGCGTGATTTCTGGGCCTGGACGGCGATTGCCGAGCCGCGCATCCGCACCTGGGTCAACGAGACGCAAAGGCTGCCCGAGTTGACGGGCCATCTCATTGGCGTGTCGTGGTTCGATCTGGTGACCTACAACGCGCGGGCCTCGGCGGGGTATCTGGATCTGAAGACTTCGAACGTGCTGCCCCCGCCGCTCGAGCCGACCACGGTGAATGCGGACGCGGGCCGCTTCGACCTGTGGCAGGATGTCAGCCTGCCCTTCTATCTGGGCCCGGTCAAGCTCGCGCCTTACGGCGTGGTCGATCTCACCTCGTACACGCAGGACCTCAACGGCGATGCCACGGGCCGCTTCTACGGCGGCGGCGGCGCCCGGGCCAGCATGCCCCTGTCGCGCCTCTATCCTTCGGCCGCGAGCGATATCTTCAACGTCAACGGCATCTATCACAAGGTCGTCTTCGGCGGCAACTACTACAACGTCTACTCCGATACGCCCTTTTCCGAGTTGCCCCAGTTCGATCGCTTGCACGACGATGCCAGCGACCAGTCGATCCGCGACCTGAATCAGCCCTTCGCGCCCGGGCTGATTCCGCGACAGTTTTCCTACAACCCGGCCAACGCGTTCAACCTGATCAACAATCCGCTGTTCAATCCGCAAACCTATGCGATCCGCCGGCTGGCGACGAGTCGCGTCGATACGCTGGATACGATCCAGGTTTTGCAGGGAGACATCCGCCAGCGCTGGCAGACCAAGCGCGGCTATCCGGGTCAGCAACACATCGTCGACTGGATGGTCCTCGATACGTCGACCTCGTTCTTCCCGGCGGCCAACCGGGACAACTTCGGCGTGTCGTTCGCCTTCTGGGAGTATGCCGGGTGGT
>JBFWSD010000053.1:0-12944 GCA_050248575.1 Gemmataceae bacterium | reverse complement strand
CACTTCCACGTGCTGCTTGCGGGCACGGGCCGCCACCAGGTGAAGGCTGCGCTCGATCACCGTCGTCAGCTCGAGCGGCTTGCGCTCGAGCCGCGGCGGCCGGGCAAAATCGAGGAAATTCTGCAAGCACCGCTCCATGCGGCGAATCTCCTGCTCGATCAACTGCAGATCCTCGGCCGGTACGCCGCGCTGTTCCGCCTCCTCCCGATTGGTCTGTACCAGCATCTTCACGGACGTGAGGGGATTGCGCAGCTCGTGGGCCATGCCGGCGGCCAGCTGCCCGACGGCCGCCAGCTGATCGGCGCGAAGCACCTCGCGCTCGCGTTGTTGCAGCTTGGCCACCGTGGTCTCGATGTCGCGGACCACGGCATTCATCTGCTCGTTGACATGGCGGAGGTCGCCGTCCTCGATCAACGTGATCGTGGAAGTGTCCGGATCGAGGTGGGCCGCGGCGTCGCGCAGGCTGACGCTGAGCTGATAGACCGAGCGGCGCACCCGACCGGCCACGGCATACCCCAGGTAGATCCCGTTGAGCGCGCCGATGATGCCGACCGCCACCAGCCCGGGCAGAAGCCAGCGGTTGACGCTGCGGTTGAGCTGCTCGGACTTGTCGATGGCGCTGATATTGAAGTTGCGGAGCTCGCGGCAGAGCGGAATCGTCTCGGTTTCCAGAACCCCGCGGGCCGTGCGTCGCACCGCCAGCCGTTCCTGACCGCGCAGCCCGTTGGCGCTCCAGAGTTCCTGGTAGCGACCGTAGCTGGTACTGAGTTTCTGCACGAGATCCAGTTCCTGCGGCTTATCGGCGAGCTCGAGACAGTCGGCCAGCTCACGCACGGCGGCCTCGTGGAGTTCACCCAGCTCGTCCTGGTTCTGGCCAACGAGGGTGGCCAGCGACTTGAGCGTTGCTTCCAGATCCTGGGCACTCTTACGGCTCTCCACGTCCTTGCTGAGTTGTTCGGCCGAGCTGGATTGCCGCTGAAACAGGTAGGCGGCGATGGCAATGCACACCGCGAAGAGGACCAGGCTGACGACCACGCTGGGGCCGGCAACGTTGAGGAAGGAACGGCGCGTGGACATGGCAGCAGAACCGCCTGAGAAAGCCGGGGAAGTCTCGACGAACATCATACGCCATTCCGCCCCGTCAGCCAATTGAGGAACAGTCGGCCCCGAGGGCTGGTCGTCACTCGACCAGGGTGGTCGTCGGTCGCTCAGGTCGACCTGCCTCGGTCGCACGCGGATCTTGCTCATTTTCGGCAATTCTCCGGGTTCTTTCGGTCCTGCGAGTTTTGCAGCGGCATGCGGTATGAGGCTTGCATTCTGCGTGCCGCTGTTCGCAGAGGCTGCCGTGATCGAGGCTCGCGAACGGGCGACGGCAGAAATGCGACCTCAGGAGCTAATCCAACAACATGTCCAGGATCGGGATCTTTGGCGTCAGCAGTCAATCAGGGGCAGCCTACTTCGCGGATCTGATCGCGGAAGGAATCCAGGTCTACGGTTATGCCCGCCCGTCGGAACATGGCCGCGCGGTCGTGGAGGCCATCCAGCGCCAGGGGGGCATCCAGGTCGATCGACCGGAGAACTCTCTGAACGAGGAAAGCCGCTTCGTGCCGCTCATGGCGGCCGAGGTCGGCCACGATCTCGAGAGCCTGGTGCGCGCTGCGGACCTGCTGCTGCTGGCCCATCCGTCGGTTTATCATGAAGAGACGATCCGGGAGATGGCCCCCATCTTGAAACGCGCCGGGCGGCAAGTGCCGATCGTGCTGTCCCCTTCGCGCACGCTGGCGGCCCCTTACATCTGGCGGATCCTTGGCGCGGGCTACCCGATCGTGTCGTTCCAGACGTGCCCGTATGCCTGCAAATGTTTCCGCCCGGGGGCCGTCTACCTGAAGCGGCGCAAACGCGCCTGGGTGGCCAGTGCCGAGGGCAACGTCGACATCTCCACCATCCGCTTGCTCCGCACGCTGTTCCCGCACATCGTCTTCAGCCGGACGCCGGCAGCAACTTCGCTCGGCAATATCGGGGCGGTCTTTCACCCGACCGCCTATGTGCTGAATCTGCCCGAGATCCGCGCGGCTGAAGTGAACGGCCGTCGTTTCTCCTTCTACATGGAAGGGATTGCGCACAATCCACGCGTCGGTCCCATCGTGGAAGCGGTTGACCAGATCCGATTGCAGATTGCCGCAGCCATCGGGTGTCAGGTGTTCGGGCTGCGAGAACAGCCCCGCGAAGAGGAATGGCAGGAGATCATGGACCGGGTTCAGGAACTCGAGGAGAGTCCGCCCAGCGACCTCTGGGAGCATCGCCGTTGCCGGGCCAGCTTGTTGCAACCGATCCACGACGCCGTTGTCTCCGGGCAACACTGGCTGGCGTATACCTACGGCGTGGAGCGGATCGCGGGCGAAAGCTTGCCCGCGGCCATCGGCCGCACGCCCAATTTCATGCAAGACTCGTTTCCGCAGGCACGCTATGCCGACGAGGACATTGCCACCGGACTGGTCCCGCTCGAGGCACTGGCCCGGCGGCTAGGCATTGACTGCGCGCCGATCACCCACGTCATCGACACCTACGCGGATTTGAAACGCGGCGATATTCGCGCCAGCGGCCGCAACCTGAACGACTTCGAGCTGGATTACCTGAGAAGCTACTTGCTGGGAGAACTGGAATGTCTGCTGCTTGCGTCCTGACCACGCTGGGAGACGATCCGCACACGCAAGGTCTGTTTCGCGTGGCACGTATCGCACACAAGGCCAACCTGGCGGCGCACGTGCTGCCTCCGGGCAGCACGGTCGACGCCTTGATGGAGCGCATCAAGTGCGTCGACCCAGGTTGGCTGGGTCTAAGCTATCGCCTCAGTCCCGAGGTGGCGGTCGAGGAATTTCGTAACTGCCTGGGGCGCTTACAGCAGGCGGGCTTGCTGCGGCGCGGGAATGGCAGCCCGCGCCGCGTGGCCCTGGCCGGGCTGCCCGAGAGCATGCGCGCCGTCGATGCTCTCCGCAGCCAGTTCCCCTGCGAAGTCTGGACCATGCCGCAAGACATCGATCTGCTGCGCGGCTGCCGCCGCGTGCTCGAATTCTTCGACGTCTGCGAGCGCGAACGCAGCACGATTCTGGAGTCGCTCCGGCCCGAACTGTTTCCAGAGCGATTCGCTGTGCTCGATCAGCTCGCCCGTGAGATCGCGGGCAACGAAGCCTATCGCGACGAGGAGCCCTTGCCCGTGCCTACGCTGCGTGCCCGGGCTTCCTATGTCGAGCGGATTCGCGAGATGCCGCAGCCCATTCTGCGCACGCATTTCGGCATCCCGGACGCGACGATTGCCCCCACGGTGGCGGGGATTCGTGCCCTGGCCGAGGCCCAGGTGGTCGATGAGATCTCGCTGGGCTCCTCCGATCTGTCGCAGCGCTATTTCGGGGAGCCGGCCGCCTTCGTCAATCGCAAGAACGATGGCGGCGTGCCCTATAGCACCTTCGATCACCTCGTCGAGCTGTTCCAGGCTTCGCGGCGCGGCAACTTCCCGAGCATGAAGCCCTACGCGCACGTCGTCGGCCTGGTCCCCTTCGTCGATACTTGCATCCGCGCCGGCATGTTGACGGGCTCACACCAGGCCGTGCCGCTGTTCTGGTTCAACGAGCTCGATGGCCGCGGGCCGACGCGCGTCCGCGAGTCGATTCACGAACACCTCGCCTGCGTCCGTGAACTGGCCCGCCGGGGCATCCCGGTCGAGATGAACGACCCCAATCATTTCTCGTCACGCTGGGCACACGATGCCCTGATCGTCGCCGATTATGGCTTGATCACCGCGGTGATGCTGTCGCAGGGAGTGAAGGACCTGGTCTTGCAGCTCCAGTTCAACAAGCCGCGCGAGACCAGCGATCACGGCGACCTGGCCAAGATGCTGGCCGGTCTCGACATTGCGGAAGAGATGGTCAGCCACGCGCCGTCGCGTGCCCGTCTCTGGCGCGAGACGCGCACGGGGATCGACAGCTTCGATCCCGACGTCCATGCCGCGCGGCATCAACTGGCCCGCTCCACGCTCTTGCAGCTCATCGTCAACCCGCACGCCATTCACCTGGTGAGCTATTGCGAGGCATTACACGTGGCGGGAGCAGCCGACGTCATCGATAGTTCGAAACTGGTGCGCCGCTGCATTCGCGTCTTCCGTGATCACGCCCCCGACCTGCTGCGCCTCAAGCTTCAGCCGCTGGTCCTGGAGCGTCGCAGCCAGCTCGTGGCGGAGGCCACTTGCACGTTGCGGCACATCGCGCGGTTGAGCGGCGTACCGATGACGCGCGAAGATCTGCCCCTGTCCGCGCTGGTCGGGCGGCTGGCCGATCCCAGAAGCCTGGTGCGGGCACTCGAGAGCGGCGTGCTGGCCGCACCCGGCATCTTCCATTCCGACTATCCGGCGGCCCGCAACATCGTCACGGCGCCGCTGGCTCATGGCTTCATCGAGTGTCTCGATCCGACTTCGGGCCGCGTGATCCGGGAGGCGGAAAGACTGCTTCAGTTCAAGGCCGCCGCCTGATAAGAAAGGCTCGCATCGACATGGAAGGCTGGCAACGCACTCTGCGCGTGCTCTGGTTTGTACAGTTCCTGACGACCCTGGCCATGAACCTCGGGCTGACCTTCGTCCCGTTCTTTCTCGCCGACGATCCCGTGCTGCGCGTGCACGATCCGGCGGCCCGCATCATGTACACCTGCCTGATCCTGGCCGGGCCGTTCTTCACGACCATCCTGTTCACGCCCCTCTGGGGCTGGGTGGCCGACCGGACCGGCCCCAAGCGACAGGTGGTGCGTGCTTGCTTCGGTCTTGGCCTGACCCAGCTCTTGATGGCCGTGGCCCAGTCTCCCGACCAGATGGTCGCGATTCGCATGCTGCAAGGGATGTTATCTGGCGTGCTGGCTGCGAGTCTCGGTTTGCTGGCCGTGGTCACCCCGAAAGAACAGCACGGACGAGCCATCTCGGTCCTGCAATCCGCCACGCCGGCCGGGCAGATCTTTGCCCCGGTCCTGGGCGGCATCCTTGCCACGACTCTCGGCTTTCGACCCACGTACGCGATTCTGGGCTCGCTCATCCTGGCGACCGGGTTCCTGTCCTGGTTGTGGTTGCGGCAGGATGGCTTCCGCCCCACTTCATCGGCCAACCCGTTTGCTGGCCTTTGCCGGGCGGGTCGCGAAGCCGCCCGCCAACCAGCGCTTCGCCAGGCGTTCGGGATTCTCCTGGGCGGCCAGTTTGCCTTCAGCGTGACGCAAGGAGTCTTCGCGATCTATGCGGGCCATATCATCTCGGCCTGGGTCGAAGCGACCGGCGCAGAGCCCGCGTGGTGGAATTCGCCCATTGGCTTCACGGCCCTGGCGATGACACTGACCGGATCGGCGAGCGTGCTGGGTTCACGCTGGTGGGGCCGCCTGCACGACGCGCGGGCACGCTATCTGACCCCGAGCGGGGCTGCCCTGCTCAGCGTCTCCATGCTGATCCTCTATCTCGAACCGATCTGGTGGCTGGTGCTGGTCGCGCGCATGGGCGTGGGACTGGGGCTTGCTGCCATGAGCTCGCTACCGTTCGCATCGATAGCCAGCGGCGTGCCCGCCGAACAGCGGGGCCAGTTCATGGGGCTGGCCACTTCCTTGACCCATGTGGGCAACCTGGCCGGCTTTCTGCTTGGCGGCCTGCTCGCCGCCTGGTGGGGAGAACCCGGCAACTTTGCCCTTGCTGCCCTGGCTTACGCACTCGTGATGGTTGCCGGCATTCACCTCGAACGTCGTTCCCACCCAGAGGTGGACCGGTCGAGAATCACACTTCCTGTCCAGCGATCCAAGCGACCCGATTCGACAACCAGTCCTCTCCTTCCGCCCGAGGCCGTCCGCGAAGGAATTGGTCAGCGAAATCGCTTGACTGGTCCGACCGCAAAGGTATGTTAGAGAGGCGTGCCGGCAGGCTCTGGTCGAAACCTGTCTGGCCCCACCACCAACCTACACGCCCCCTGCCTGCCTGGTTTGTTGACACACCCCGAGGAGGAGCCGTCATGTTGCGACGCTCCCATTGCCAGTGGGCCGCTGTCCTCGCCGCGCTCTTCGTGAACGTTCACGTAGCTGCCTCGGCCGAGCCGCTCCACCAGCGCATCGATCGGCTGATCGAGGGCCAGCCAGGCTTTCAAGGGAAAGCAGCCCAGCTCGCTTCCGACGCGGAGTTCCTTCGCCGCATCTATCTGGACCTGATCGGCACCATCCCGAGCACGGATGAGGCGCGGGCGTTTCTCGAGAATGCCAGCCCGAAGAAGCGTGAAGAACTGATCGACAAGTTGTTGGCCAGCCCGGAACACGCGCGGCATCTGGCGCACGTCTTCGACACCATGCTGATGGAACGCCGGGCGGGCAAACGCATCCCCGAGGCCGACTGGCGCGAGTTCCTCCGTCAATCGTTCGCCCAGAACAAGCCCTGGGATCAGCTAGCCCGTGAGATTCTGCTCGCCGACGGGCTGGAGCCGAAGTTGCGGCCCGCCGCCCGTTTCTATCTCGATCGGGAAGGGGAGCCCCACCTCCTCACCAAGGACATCGGCCGGCTCTTCCTGGGGATGAACTTCCAGTGCAATCAGTGCCACGACAACCCGGTGGTGCGTTCCTACAAGCAAGATCACTACTTCGGCATCTTTGCGTTCTTCAATCGCAGCTTCCTGTTCACCGATCCGAAGAACAAGCTGGTGGTATTCGCGGAGAAGGGGGAAGGAGAGGCCACATTCCAGTCGGTGTTCGATGCCACCAAGACGACGAAGACGGCCGCGCCGCGCATGCCGGGCCGCCCGCCCTTGAAGGAGCCCGAGTTCAAGAAGGGGGAAGAATACACGGTCAAGCCCGCCAAGAACGTGAGGCCGGTGCCCAAGTTCAGCCGCCGCCAGCAACTCGCCGATCAGATCACTGCCCCCGAAAACGTGGCCTTCCGCCGCAACATCGCCAATCGCCTGTGGGCGCACCTGATGGGCCGCGGTCTGGTTCATCCGCTCGAGTACGATCATCCGGACAACCCGCCTGCCCATCCCGCCGTCCTCGACCTGCTGGTCGAAGAGGTGTTGGCACACAAGTACGACGTGCGCTACCTGCTGCGCGAACTGGCTCTGACGCGGACCTATCAGCGTTCCAGCCTGATGCCGGCGGGCGTGGAGGATGTGGCCGCCGAGACCTTCGCGGTGGCCAACTTGAAGCCGCTCAGCCCGGAGCAGCTTGGCTTCGCCATCATGCAGGCGACCGGCGTCACCGATATCGAGAAACAGGCGCTGGGGGCCAAGCTGAATGAAGCAGCCCTTTATCCGCGCCTGGCCCGCAACATGGCCACCTTCAGCAACGTGTTCAGCAAGGGCGCCGGCGAACCCGAAGGCGAGGACTTCGAAGTCACCATCGACCAGACCCTGTTCATGACCAACGGCCCGGTCGTACGCAGCTGGCTGAAGCCGCGGGCGGGCAACCTGACCGACCGTTTGCTCAAGCTGGACGAAGCCGACAAGCTTTCCGACGAACTCTATCTCACTGTCTTCACGCGGCGGCCCGACGCCGACGAGGTGAAGGCGGTGGCTGCTTACTTGAAGCCGCGCGCCGACCGCGCGGAAGCCGTGCAGGAAATCATCTGGGCCTTGTTGGCCTCGTCCGAGTTCCGCTTCCGCTGATAAGGGGAAGACCATGAAGTGCCAGTACGCATGCGGATCGCTGGATCACACCTTGTCGCGGCGGCAGTTCCTCGCGGGCACGAGTGCCGGTGCACTCGGGCTGCTTGGCTTCGGCGACATGCTCGCGCCCGCCGCCCAGCAGCAGATTGCGAAGCAGCAGAAACGCGTGCTCCTCGTCTGGCTGGCGGGCGGCGTGAGCCAGCTCGAAACCTGGGACCCCAAGCCGGGCACCGATACCGGCGGCCCGTTCCAGACCATCCAGACCTCCGCGACCGGCACGCAGATCTGCGAGCTGTTGCCCTACACCGCCAAGCACATGCACCGCATGGCCCTCATTCGCGGCATCAACACCAAGGAAGACAACCACGGCAAAGGGGCCGTCATCATGCACACGGGCCGCCGCGACGATCAACAACGCGGCGTCCAGTATCCGCACCTCGGCTCCGCGATGGCCAAGCTGCTCACCACCAAGGACAACCCTCTGCCCGGCTATCTACACATTTCTCCCAAGGGGGGCAGCGGCTTCAACAAGCAAGACGCCGGCTTCCTCGGGCCGAAATTCGCCTCGATCAATCTGGCCGACGGCAAGCCGCCCGCCAACCTGCTGCGTCCCGAAGACCTGAGCGCCGCCTCCGACCAGCAACGCAACGACTTCCGCGCCCAGCTCGACAAGAAATTCGGCCAGCGCCGCCGCACCGCCGAGACGGAAGTGTACACGCAGTCGTACGAACAAGCAGCCCAGCTGGCGGCGCGGCACAAGATCTTCGACACCACGAGCGAGTCGGCCAAGGTGGTCGATCGTTACGGGCGGCACGAATTCGGCGAGCATTGCCTGCTGGCCCGCCGCCTGCTCGAGGCGGGCGTCACCTTCGTCAAGGTCACGCACACCAACTACGACACGCATCACGAGAACTTCGATTTCCACATCGAACAGCTGGGCGAGTTCGACCGGAGCTTTGCCACCTTGATGGACGACCTGGTCGAGCGCAGCATGCTGGACAGCACGCTGGTGATCGTGATGTCGGAGTTCGGCCGCACCCCGAAGATCAACAGCCGCTACGGCCGCGATCACTGGTCGCGGGCCTGGTCCATCGCCGTCGGGGGCTGCGGCATCAAGGGAGGCGCCGTGGTGGGCAAAACCAACGCCAACGGCACCGCCGTCACCGAACGCGAAGTCAACGGCGGCCACCTGTTCCACACCTACTTCAAGGCGCTGGGGCTGAACGGCCACAAGAACTACTACGTCGATCAGCAGCCGATCCCGATGGCCGACCCGGACACCGACGCCATCGACGAGATCCTGGCTTGATGAACTCAGGAACCCGGTCTCCGGGTTTCTCGCCCGTCTCTCCGGTGCCAGGGGGGTTGCCGGGGAGCGGGCATTTGAACAACGCAGTATGCGGAAGTGAAGACCCAGATGCTCTCTCAATGTTGGATATGTTCGGGTTTGAACACGACCCACTCTAAACCATGATCGACCCCACCAAGACCCACCTGACGAAGGAACTGAAGCACAATAGCCCGCTCGTTGGCTGCCGTTTCGATCCGGCGGGCAGCTTCGTCTTCGCGGGCGCTCAGGACAACTCGATCCAGCGCTGGGCCCTGGCCGACGACAAGAAGACCGTCTGCGTGGGCCACAAGAGCTGGGTGCGTGCCCTCGCGTTTCAGGGAGAGCAACTTTTCTCCGGCGACTGGGCGGGCAAGATCCTCGTCTGGAAACTGGCGGCCGAAAAGCCCGAGCCGATTGCGACCATCGACGCTCACAAGGGCTGGGTGCGTGCCCTCGCGGTCAGCCCGGATGGCAAGTTGCTGGCCAGTTCGGGCAACGACAATCTCATCAAGCTCTGGTCGACTGCCGACTTCAAGCTGCAAGGCGAACTGGTCGGGCACGACAGCCACGTTTACAACGTGGCCTTCCATCCCGCGGGCAAGAATCTGGCTTCGTGCGACCACAAGGGAGTCATCAAGGACTGGGACCTGGGCACGCAGAAGGCCCAGCGCACCATCGACGCTGCCGAGCTGCAGAAGTTCGACCCGGTCTTCCGGGCCATCATCGGCGGCGCGCGGGCCATGGAGTTCTCGCCCGATGGCAGCCTGCTCGCCTGTGCCGGCATCACCAACGTCACCAACGCTTTTGCCGGCGTCGGCAAGCCGGTCGTGCTGCTGTTCGACTGGGCGGCGGGCAAGAAGAAACAGGCCCTCTCCCCCAAGGAAAACTTCCAGGGCACGGGCTGGGGCGTGATCTGCCATCCGCAAGGCTTCCTGGCGGGCGTCGGCGGCGGCAACGGCGGTGCTCTCTGGTTCTGGAAGCCGGACCAGGCGGCCTCGTATCACACGCTCAAGCTGCCCAACAGCGCCCGCGACCTGTGCTTGCATCCGGGCGGCGTCCGCCTGGCCATTCCCTTCTACGATGGGGCCGTTCGCCTCTACGACATGACCGAGAAGAAGGCCGAACCCAAACCTCCCGAAAAAAAGACCGAGAAGAAGTAGTGCCCGGGCGGCAGACGCTCTTGCACATGCGGACAGCGTCTTCAGCAACGAAGGGATCGTGCTCCAGAATCGCCAGCGCTTCCTGGGCGAAGGCATCGCGCATTACTTCACGGCCGCGCAGGGTACTTTCCTGCTGCCGCGGGCAACGCAGGGTACAACTCTGCCCGTGATCCAGAATGCGCCGCTCGACGCCATCACGCTGGCTAGCAGCGTCGAAGTGTCGGGCTTCTCCCTGGCGAATCCGACGCGGCATGGCATCTTGGCCCAGAATGTCAGTAATGCGAATATCAACTCGACGTCCATCACCGGCGGCGGGGGCAGCGGCATCGCCTCCATCAACAGCCAGTTCATCTGTCATTCTTGTTGCTCCTGCGGACTAGCGAAGCGATCACGGCGCTCAGTTTCGCGCCAAGTAGGATACAGGGGTTGTGGGGCGTTCTATCCGCCGATTCCACCAATCTCGTGCGAGGTTGATCCCCACGACCACTGCACGGCCCGGTAAGCGTCACTGCTGCTGCCCTGCCACGTCTCGGTCAGTTCGTTCAGAGTGTTCGCGGCTCCTCCGCCTCCGACGACCTGAGTCAGTTCCGCATCAGTCAACAGTTGGTTGCGTTGCAGTTGGTATGACATGATTCAACTCCTTGTACTTGTTGTGTTGTTCTGTCGTTTCTACGACGGCGGGCCGAGGCTTGTGCGCGGAGAACCGAGATACTTCTGGCTTTCGCCAGCGGACCGCGAAATGGGCACTTGCAAAGTGGCAACCAACCGATGCGACGCCGGGGCTCACTCGTCGCCGTAGAAGTCCTTCCCCAGGGCCAGGCCGTCTTTGGGATTGATGGCGTTCCGCATGGTCTTCTCGGTCACTTTCTTGTTGACGATTTGCAGGCGGCCGTCCCCCATGAGCGCGAGGAAGCCCTCGGGACGCTCGTACAGCTTGGGCAACGGCTTCTTTGGATCGACGACGAGTGCTTCCGGTTTCGTCCACGGCACGGCCTCGGCCGACTCGACGAGGAGGATTGTGTTGCTCGTGCCGTCGGGTATGTTGCCGATCGTGAACGGGCAGACGATGCCCATGCCCCCAGCGATCTTGCCGGCCTTGCCTGGATAGAGCGTGTCAGAGCCGGTGTAGACTCGATAATGCGTGACGTATTTGTCCTCCTCGCCGGCGCCCGGTAGGCGATATGTCTGGGGCATCTTGGCCAGCAACTTCTTGTTGTGCGGGCTGTCCCAGGGCTCGTCGAGCTTGAACTCCTTGTAGAGCGCGTCGTGCTCGATGTAGGGCAACAACGCTACGCGCCAGCTCAGGAGTGGCTTGCCGTTCTTGTCGCACAAGGCGGCCGGCGGCAGGTTGTCCTGGAACGTCGACGCCCAGTTATGGAAACAGATCCCCAGCATGCGCAGGTGGTTGCCGCTGCGGGCGCGATCGGCCGCCTTGCGCATCAGCTTGACGTCCTCGACGTTGATGGCGAGCTGGATGTCGGCCTGCATCTCGACCTTGACCGTGGCGCCGTCCTGTTCGAACTTCGCGTTCTTGACGGCCTTCTTGATCTCTTCGAACGGCCCCTGGAACATCCTCCGCGACGGGGCGTCGGCACGGCGGAACTCCCTGTCCAACAGCGCGGGTAACGTTTGAATCAGCTCTGTGCCGATCTTCTTGCCGGTGGCGGCCAGGTCCTTGTTCTTGAAGCGAACGCTCGCTTGCAACTTCCACGGCTTGCCGATGTCGCCCGTCAGCGAAATCAGCTCCGTGTCGAGAAGCGCGGCCTCCGGATACTCCGCGCGACTAGGCCTCCCCACTTGCTGGATCGTTCCCTTCATGTCAAAGCAGAAGGCCACATCATGCTTGTTGGCCTCGGCCAGCGTCGCACTCAGCACGCCCTTCTTGTTGGAGCCTTTCATGAAGCCGATGTACTTCTGAATCTCCCGGTACAGGCCGGTCACGTAGGCGCGGTCGCTGAGGAAGCACACCGCCGGACCGAATTCCTCCGGCTCAACATCCGTGGCGCCGTCGTCGCCGCCGAGCCGGTATCCAATCGCGGGCTGAACGACGATCTCCTTGCCCTCGTACTTGCGCAGCTTGCCCTTGGGCACGAGCCGCTCAAGCACGCGGGCGCGCACGATCGGCTCGCGGGCCACGACGAAACGGATCGCCTCATGGTTGACCTCGAGGATGATGATGCCGGCGTAGTCGATATCCGCGATCGGCAGGCCCAGGCCTTCTCGTTCCGACTTCGGCATCATCTGCAAGATCTTCTGCACCTCCTTGCCAGGCTCGCTGTCATGGAGCTTGCTGACATGAACCGACAGGAAGCCGAGGCCGTCGGCCGGCGCCAGCGCGGCGATCGGATTGGCTTGCTCATCGGCGCCGTGCGTCAGCGTCCAGACCATCAGGCTCACGAGCGACACGACGGCAAGGGCCCGTATTCCGACACCGCGGACGACGGGCGAAACAGAGCGGTTTGCGCGATTCATCGACCACCTCGAGGAAATGATGATTCGGTCCAAGACTGGCGTCTGTATTCTCCCCCGTGAACCGGCGCTGGACAAGCGTTGCCCATCGGCGACGCTCTGGTGAGCCGGGCACGGCCGCCGTGTGCCGCACTGAAATACCTTCGCGCCCGTCCACATCCGACGATGATCGGCGAGTGCTTGCACAGCCGAAGCGTGGCATTCAGCGTTCTCAACTCGACTTCCACAGCATTCTTCCTTCGGGACTGACCGGCGAATCTGTCGATCGTTAACCGGCGCGCAGGATTTCCTTGATGACGAGTTCATCGTCACACAATGGGACGGATATCC
>JBFWSD010000052.1:0-13643 GCA_050248575.1 Gemmataceae bacterium | reverse complement strand
CAGCTTCGAGGTGCCCGCCACAGGCAGCGACCAGGCCAACTTCGACCTGAAAAGTCAGTGACGTGGGGCAGGTTTGTAACCTGCCATCATCCCGCCATGCAACCTGCTCTGGATGCACTGAAGCCCTCGCCATGTGTGCCCCACGGGCCTATTCCACGTCCACGACGAAGAAGGCATCACTGCCATCGGCGGCGGCGCCGGCTTGCACGCGGAGCGGAAAGACATGGCGGCCCGCGGGCAGTTCTTTCTTCAGCTCCAGCGTGAAGGGCCGCTCCACTGTCTGCCTGGCGCCGACTTCCACGTCCCAGCTCTGATCGGGCAGCAGGCCGCGGCCCTCGAGATGGACGTTGAGCTTCTCCGCATTCGCGGTGTGGTTGCTGATCCAGAGCGTGCCCTTGATGGTGTCGCCCCCCTTCGCTTGCTGGCGGAAGGGGCGAACGTGAACGCGATTCGGGTCCCAGTCGTGGCGATGGCTGCCCGAAACGCACACGGCATCGGCGGCACGGGCGCCGGCTTGCCCCCACTTGACGCGGCGGCGAAAGTCTTCGGCACTATACACGAAGGGCCCGCCGTGCTCGGCCAGCACCCATTCGGGAGCGACATCGACGACGCGCTGGGCGCCCACGGCATAGGTCGACGGGAAGCTGCGGTTCAGCCCCATCCAGCCGCCCGTGCCCGAGAACATGTCTTGATGGAAGTAGTTGTCGGCCGTGAACAGGCAATGCTTGCCCGCGATGGTGGTCTCGATGCCGCTCGTGAACCAGCTCTGCCCGGGCAGGTGATGAAACTTGAAGGTGAACTCGCGCCATTTGGCGGTGTCGCCCGCCTTGAAGCGGCGGTCGAACTTGATGGGCCGGGCGTCAAGGAACGGGGCCCGCAGCAAGTAAGGCTCCGCCAGGGGCAACGCCACCTCGTCCAGCGACCAGACCTTGAAACGGTCGCGGTCGGGCAAGTAGTAGAGCCCGTCGAAGTGGTCGTAGTGAGCGTGGCTGAACATGACCAGCTCGAGCTTGCCCAGCTTTTCGTCTTCCTTCAACTTGGCGATCTGCTTGGCACTTCGTTCGCCCCAGGGATCGATGACCAGGAAGGCCCTGTCTTCCTTCGAGGCCAGCACATAGGTGTTGCCGGTAATCCACAGGTTGTCGGCGACCTTGGACCAGGGGAGAGAGCCGTTGCTCTTGGCCTGCTCGGGGGCCAGGAAGCGATACTCGGGGGCGTTGCCGAGCTGGGTCTTGGTGAAATATTCGAAGCTCTTGAAGTTGCCCACCTCGTCGACAGCGCGGGCCGTTTCTTCGAGCACGCGGGCACACCCGCGCGTGACGGGGGCAGCGTGCCCGGGCAAGACCAGGTCGGGCTTCAAGGCGGCCAGCTTGCGCAGCGATTCCGCCGCCGGCTTCAGGCCGATGTTGGTCCAGTGATCCCAGTCGGTGGTGAAGGGCGTCCAGAGCTTGCCGGGCCCGGCCAGGGTGTCGCCCGCGAAGAGGAGGAGCGGCCCGTCTTGCTTGCGGGCGGCAAATGCCAGATGCTCTTTCGTGTGCCCGGGAGTGGCCAGCACGTCGATCTTCCAGCCCTGCCAGTCGATGCGCTGGCCGTCTTCCAGGGTGAAGTCGATGCCCTTGAAGCCGACGGGATGAACAAGGTAGCCCCCTTGCCGCGAGTTGCGAATGGGCACCGCGTCTTTCCAGAACTTGACAAGGCGGTCGCGGTCGAGCCAGTCGGCGGCTTGCTTGGCCGCCCGGACCTTGACGTCGTTTTTCAAATAGGAATCGAGGGCGGCCACCGTGTCGCGATGATGGTGTGTCAGCAAGACCGCGTCGATCTTCTTGACGCCGAGCTTGGCGAGCCCGGCCGCATCATGTGGGGCGTCGAAGAGGAGGGCCTTGCCCTCCGCCACCAGGGCGTAGCCGGTCGGGAAGGTTGCCGTTCGATAAACGCCCGGGCTGACTTCCACCCAGGTATTGACGGCATCGCCCGTGGACGACCCGATCCAGCCCGCGATCGCGAGGAAGACGATGCAAAAGAATGCGGGAAGCCAGCGGCGCATGTTTCCTCACCCTCGTCTGGATGCCGACCCACTCACCACCGTGGGTGGGTGTGGGAAGTTCGTTCATTGATCGAGGCGTTTGGCCATGAGGTAGGCGGTGATGTCGCGGGTGATCTTGTCGCACCAGCCCTTCCAGTCGTCGGGCCGCTTGCCCGAGGCGATCCGCAAGAGGATGGTGATGAGCAAATGGTTGGCTTGCCCGGAGGGATGGGGCTCCATGTAGACTTCCATCTCGATCATGTCGAACTCGACGGTGACCTCGCTCTTCTTGAGGCCAAGCCACGAGAGGATGCCGCCCCCGGAAGCGGGCTGCTCCACCGCGCGAGGCCGCTTCAAATACACGCGGATCATGCCCGGCACGCTATCGGTCACCTCGCCGCCGATGTCGTTGAGGAAGCCGCGCAGCTTCATGACGGCGATGCTCTCGGGCATCCAGGCCTCGAGCTGCACGCGTTCCGAGTTGGCATCGAGGACCCGCGTTGCCGCCGGGTTGGGCGTCTCCTCGAGCTGATCGCTGACCGACGGGGGCGGCAACGCCTCGCGAAACGCTTGCTCGTCCCAGAGCTGAATGCCGAGCGCCTTCTCGTAACATTGCACCAGCTCGCGGGCCGTCTGCGGCCGATCTTCGGGTTCCTTGGCCAGGCAGGCCTGGACGACCTTTTCGAGCGCGGCAGGCAACGAGAGCCCGGGCGCGATCTTGGAGAAGGGCGGCGGATCATCGTAAGCGTGGGCCCGCAGCAAGCCTTCCACGTCGCTGGCCTCGAAGGGTCTGTGCCCGGTGAGGAGTTCGTAGAGGATGATCCCGACGCTGTAGATGTCGCTGCGGTGATCCATCTGGCTGGCTTGCAGATGCTCGGGGCTCATGTATTCGGGCGTGCCCTCGGCGAACTGCGAGATTTTTTCGAGTGGGATGAAGGGCGTGGCGCCGGCCCCGGCGCCGGTCATCTTGCGGGCCAGGCCAAAGTCGAGGAGCTTGATCGATTCGTTCGGCGTGCCGGCCTCGAGCACCATCAGGTTGCCCGTCTTCAAATCGCGATGGACATAGCCCAGGGCGTGCATGGCCTGGAGGGCCATGCTCAGCTGATTCAGGATGACGCCGACCCGGCCCGGGGGCAGCCTCTTTTCTTTGTCGAGCACTTCGTTGAGGGGCGTGCCTTCAACGAATTCCATGACAATGCAGGGGCCGCCCGGATCGTCGAGCGTTGCCTCGAACAGCCCGACCGCGTAGGGATGGCGGAAGCGCTTCATGAAGTCCATTTCGCGGCGAAAGGCCTCGCGGCATTTCGGGTCGGCGATGAAGCGCTCTTGCATCACCTTGACGACGACCTGGAGATTGGAGTTGGCCCGCTGTGCCAGGCACACCAGAGCCATGCCCCCTTCGCCCAGCAAGCGAAGGTGCTGGTACCTGCCCAGGTACGTCCGCTGCGCCAGTTCTTTTTCGTTGATGGCCATAAGAAAAAATCGGCAGTCAGAATGCAGAAGTTAGCATCAAGAACACAGTGTGATGTCGGCCCGTTGAAGTGTCAACTAGCAGGTCGTGCCAGTTTGGTAACACTTCTGTATTCTGGATGCTGACTGCTGCAGTTCATTGGACGAGTATGAAGAGCAGGACGCCAAGGCCGAGCAGAACCAGCCCGATCATGCCAATGACCAGAGCCGAAGAAGTGCCAGTCTCGTCGGCGGGGGGCGCGGGTGCACGCGCCGTACGCTCGCGGGCCGGTTCCGCCGGACGGGCTTCCGTCTTCTCCAGGCTTCCTTCAATGGCCGTGATCGCGCTCACCACCTGATGAGCCGTCGACGGCCTCTTGTCCACCTCCTTGATGAGCAAACGCAGCACCAGGCTGTTGAGCTTTGGATGGATGTCTGGCTTCAGTTCGATGGGGGCCACGGGCTGCTCCACCGCCAGCGCCGTCAAGCGCGCCATCGTGTCCATACCCTGGAATGGCGTGACGCCGGTGCACGTCTCGTAAAGAACGCAGCCCAGGCTGAACAGGTCGGAGCGGCTATCGACGGGCAGGCCGCGCGCCTGCTCCGGCGAGATGTAGCCCGCCGTGCCGACCACGAAGCCGGTCTTGGTGAGGTGGTCTTCGCTGCCCCCCGCGCGGGCCAGGCCGAAATCGAGGATCTTGACCCGCCCGGGCTTGTTAGGACCTTGCGTTTCGAGCCAGATGTTCGAAGGTTTGATGTCGCGATGAATGAGTCCCCGTTCGTGGGCGGCCGCCAGCCCTTCGGCAATCTCCCGGCCGATTCTCAGCACTTCCGGCGTCGGCAGTACCTTGCGGGCCGTCAGGCGATCCTCCAGGCTTTCTCCCTGCAAGAGCTGCATGGCCAGGAAGGGCACGCCGCGATCTTCGCCCACCTGATAGATGGTGACGATTCGCTCATGTTCGATGGCGGCCGCGGCCCGCGCTTCTTGCAAGAACCGCTGCCGGCTCGAACCATCGGTCATCAGGTTGGGCCGCAAGGCCTTCAAGGCCACCTTGCGCTGGAGGTTCGGGTCTTCGGCGGCGAAAACCACACCCATGCCGCCCGTCCCAAGGATCTTGAGCACGCGATACGGGCCAAGGCGGCCGATCTCATCGGGAGCCTGAGGTGGGGCCAGGAAGTCGGCCGGGGAGTCGCCACCTTGAAAGGAGGTGCTCTGCCCTTCATTGATCGACAGACGCGATTCCGGCGCCGCTATCGATGGAGGGGGAGCAGAAAGACCAGGGGGCGGCCCGGAGCCCGTCAGCTGTGCTTGTGAGGCGGCCGTGTCCAACGGTTTGCGCTCATGGGGAACGGTCAACACCTGGTTGGCCGCCTTGAATGACTCCACCGTGTCGCGGCACACAGCGCAGCGTACCAGGTGCCTTTGCAGCTCGAACGCCTCCTTGGCATCGAGCTGATTCATGGCAAGCTGCTGCAGTCGATCGAGGTCGGGGCAGCGCGACGCGGTAACCGACATGAAGACCCTCCCGGCGCCGGCGCGGGTACTTCAAAGACTCTATCTATGAGATATCCCATGCGCAGCGGACATGCAAAAAAAATGCCCAGGAAAACCCCGGCACGCCGGGAAATAGCCCGCTGCCTCAGCGGGTGGCGTTGAAAGAGCACACCCCATATCAGGTTTCGGGCAGCGAGTGGACCCCGTACTAATTCGGCAGACACCTGCCCGCGTTGAAATCAACGCGGCATCGGGGGTGGCATCGGGGGCATCGGCTGAGGTGGCAGCGTCCTGGGCGGTGGCGTCTGCTCGCCGGGCGGCAGCTGTCTGGGCGGCGGCGGCACTTCGAGCTCGGAAGGCAACCCGTTCGGCCCGTTGCCGGGAAGGGTTTGTCCCGAGGGACCGGGCGGGTATTCGCCGGTCGGAGCGCCTGGCAGGCCGGGTCGAGTCGGGAATGGCCCGTGACCACCTACGGGCGGAGCACAATGGATGGGCGGCCCGTACGTCGGGGGCTGCGCTTCCGGCGGCACGCGCGGGAACTCCTTGAACGGATGCGGCATCTCCGCCGGACAGAACAGTGGCTGCCGGCAGAATTTCGGCGTCAGATTGTTCTCGAAGTACGAGTTCGTCGCCAGATCGCCGTACTCGAAGTACGGATGGGTCGACAGCGCCTGGGCACGTTCCCAGGTCATGCATTCCCCTTCGCCCGGCATGACCATGATGAAGGGAGTGATGAGCAGCACCAGCTCGGTCTTGCGCTTGCGGTCTTTCTGGCTGCGGAACAGCCAGCCCAGGTATTTGAGGTCGCCCAGGAAGGGGACCTTCTGAATCTGGCTTTCGAGCCGATCGCGGATGAGGCCGCCCACGGCGATCGTCATGCCGTCCTTGGCCACGACCTGGCTTTGCAGGTTGGCGGTGTTGACCGTGTCGATCGGGATCTGCGTCACGCCGCCGGTGCCGGTGGCCACTGGAATGAACGAGCTGTTGCGATTGATCGTCGAGTTGTCCTGGCTGATCATCAAGGTCACGGTGCGGTCAGCGTTGATCTTGGGCAGGATGAACAACGTCAGGCCGACGTTGCGGACCTCGGTGACGGGCTCGATGGCCACCACGGGCTGCCCGCCGAAAGCGCCGGTCACCACGTCGGTATTGATGCCAGTGGTGAGCACGGCTTCGTTGCCCACGAATACCTGGGCCGGCCGGTTGTTGGAAGCCAGCAAAAGCGGGGTGCCTACCACGTTGACGCGATTCTGCGTGGCCAGGATCTGGATGCGTGCCCGAACGTACTTGCTGATGAACTGGTAGATGAGGGTGCCGCCCTCGAGCGGGAAGTTACCCAGGCCGAGGATATCGGCGGCGACGCTGCCCGTATTGGTGGCGAGGGGCAACGGATTGATGTCGAGGGCAGGCCCGCCCGGGCCCGTGGTTTGCGGCCCCTGGAAGATCTGATAGTCAAAGATCGAGTTGAACTGGTCGTCCAGGTCCACCTCGAGGATCTTCATCTCCAGCAAGACTTGCGGCGTGGGCCGATCGAGCTGCGCGACCAGCGCGTCGATCTCCTTCATGGCGTTCAAATCGTTGGTACGGATCGTGACCAGGTTGTGTTGCTGGTTGTAACTGACGTAGATGAGCTGCAAGTTGGCGCGGCTGGTGACATCGCGTAGCAGTTCCTCGGCCGACTGGCCGGTGCTCGATTCGAGGAGGGCAAGCCGGCGTTCGTAGTCGGCGATCTGGCCAAGGGTTAGCTGGGTGAAGGCGCCTGGGGCGCCGAGGCCGAAGCCGCCAAAGCCGCCTGGGAAGCCACCGCCAAAGCCGCCAAGCCCGCCGCCAAAGCCGCCCAGGCCGCTACCAAAGCCACCACCAATAACGCCGGAGCGGGCAAAGCCGCCCGGCAGTTGCCCCGAGCGGGCGAAGCGACCCGCGCCGAGACCGCCCAGTCCGAAGCTGGAGTTGTTCAATCCGCCGATATTGCTGAGGCCGCCGAAACCTGTGCCAAGCCCGGCGCCAGCGCCCAGGCCGCCGAAGCCGCCACCAAAGCCGCCGAGGCCGCCGCCAAAGCCGCCGAGGCCGCCGAGGCCGCCGCCGAAGCCGCCAAGGCCACCGCCAAACCCGCCGAGACCACCAAGACCGCCGCCAAAGCCCCCGAGTCCGCCACCAAACCCGCCGCCAAACAGGAAAATATCATCCGTCAACGGGCGGATCTGCAAGATCACACGCGGGCCGTAAAGGTCCTGGATGGCCGACGCCACGCTTACCGCATTCGGAAAACGCAGCGTGAATACGCGCGTGACGTATTCCGGTGTGAAGACGATGAGCTGCTGGTACTCCTCGGTGGTGAGGAGGCGATAGGTGTCGGCGTCGGTGTCGCGTTTGTAGCTGATGGCGGCGGCGTTGGCGACCGCCTCCACAGCCTGCCGCGCCGTGATGTTCTGGAGATACAGGCTGACTGTCTTCTTGCCCGCCTCGGAGGTGGCAACCACATTGAGGCCGGTCAATTCAGAGATCAGCCGGGCTGCGTCGGCCACGGTGGCGTTGCGCAATTCGAGCCGCTCGATGACGCGCTTCTCGGCTTCATCGATGTCATCCTCCTGGGCCAGCGCAGGCCGGCCCAGCCAGCCCGCCGACGCCAGCAGCAGCAAAACCGCAACAAGACGTGTCCATGACTTCATCGTAGTACCTCGCTCACGTTGCCGACGTCCACGAACACGGCGTCTCGGCTGATCTTCTGAACCCTGACAGTGATTGGTCCGTTCGGGCCGGCAACGTCGACTGCTTGCCCTTCACGCAGGAAGCGGACCCCGGCGCCTTCAATGTCGAGGATGGCCAGCAGCCCGCCCCCCGGCCGGGCCGCCGTCCCCTTGAGCGCAACTCTTGGGCGCGCCATGGGCACAGGCGCTACTGGCGCCGGTTCCATGGCTGCGGCCGGCAGGCGCCGTGGCACGGGCGGCGGTTCGACCAGCCCGGCGGACTTGCGGCCCGTGCGGCGGTCCTGCTGCTCCGCTGCTTCGTCGCGAGCCGGCGGCGGAGGCGGCGCCTCGATGCGCGAGGCCACCTGCTGAATCGCGGGCTCCTGCGGCAGTTCTGGCTGCTGCACCGGAGCCTCGATCCGCGACCCGACTTGTGTCGACGGCATTGGACTCAACTGATCGTGAACTGATTCTGGCGGTGGAGGCTCCTGACCACGATTCGCCGGTTCCCAGTTATCGGGGCGACACGCCACCATCGGTCCCCCCATCCAGGGTGCCGTTTTGCATGCATTCGACCAGGGCTGGCCCGGCGGCGGATAGGGCTGCGGCGGCAACCCATTCGCCTGGTACACCGGTTGTCCTGGCATCGTGCCGGGCTGTTGCCCATACGGTTGCTGCGGCATCATGCCTGCCTGATTCTGGTAGGCCTGTTGTGGCGGCATCATGCCTGTCTGATTCTGGTACGACTGTTGTGGCGGCATCATGCCTGCCTGATTCTGGTAAGCCTGTTGGGGCGGCATCATGCCTGCCTGATTCGCATTTGGATCAGGCTGATTCAGCGCACGCCTTTGTGCGTCGGGGTGTCCAAGACCGCCGGACAAGATCATCTGCTCGATTTGTTGCCGTTTCCCGGGCGTCACCTGCGAAGTGAAGAGTCGATCGACATCGACGGTGCCGGGCATGGGCTTGACCACGGTGCGCTCGCGGGGCACATTCTGCGTGACGCAGCCCGCCGGCAACAGGCTGCCGCAGGCAATCAGTGAAGCTGATAACAGAAACCGATTCATGTCTTCCCCCGAAGACCCATCGGACAGGTCGGCCCGCCCCGCGTGCGCGGTTGGCGGCACCATCTCGACTGTGAGCTAATGTGGCGGGGGCTTTAACAAAAATGTTTTTCAAGAAAAAGGGCAGATCGGCCGACGCTGGCGCAGACTACGCGACCTGGCCAGCTTCCCAGTGCCGATCGACGACCTGCGGCTCGAACTGCGCCTACGATCCAGACTGGCGCTCTTGACGGCGTTTCCACAGACTGCTAGAAGCCCGAGCATTATGAAGGAGACGCCCTGCCTCGATGGTGTTTCTTTTCTCGGCTCAGTCGTGGTCGCGGCACATCTCATTCTGTCTCCACTGCTCTTCACAACGCTCACACTCGAAATTGAATACGAGAAAGTTGCCTGCCTGGTCCTGACGGGACTGTTGCTCCTGGGGCTGGGATGGACTGCAGTCTTGCAGAACATGGCTGCCTCTGGCGCACCGTGGAGAACGGCCCGGCAGTTACTCCGGGATGGTTGTCAGGCCTTGCGCGATCCGCTGTTGCTGGGCGTTCTGCTGTTCTTGCTGTCCGCACTGGCGTCGACGATCTTCTCGCAGAGCCCGCGTACGTCCTACCAGGGGGAAGCGGGCAGCCTGGGCGGATTGGTGACCGTCACCGGCCTTGTCATCCTCTTCTTCGCAACGCGGCTGCTGGTTCGAAACGAAAGAGATGCACGTCAGCTCCTGGCGGCGGCCCTGATCGCCACGGTCGGGGCCTCGCTCTTCGCCCTCACGCAGGTCGTCGGGGCCGACCCGTATCCGTGGAAGAGCATCGCGCGGCTCAACGGCTATTTTCGTCCCTTTGCCTCACTCGGGCACCCCAACTTCCTGGCCGCTTACCTGGCGATGGGGCTGGCGTTAACCTGCTATTTCACCATCCAGCCCTGGAAACGCGAGGACCGAGCCTTCCGGCTGCTGGGCATGTTCACCATGCTGGCCGCGACGTTGCTCATCTTCTTGACCTACACACGCAGTGTCTGGCTGGCCGTGGGCGCGATGATGTTTGCCGCGTGGCTGCCCGGGCTGTCCCGCCGCGGACGCGGGGGTCGGCTGATGCTGCTGCTTGGGCTAGCGGTCCTGTTGCTCGGGACTTGTTTTCTGCTGTTACCTGGCCCGATGCAGCAACATGCACTCGAGCGTGCACTGCGTTCCAATTCGCTGAAGAGCCGTGTCCACCTGTGGCAAGCCGCGCTAACTCTCTTTGGCAGAGAGCCCTGGCTGGGTCAGGGGCTCAATACCTTTCGACTGACCTTTGCCAGCGTGCGGACGCCCGAGTTCAGTGAATCGGAATGGAATACCACACCGTTCCACGCTCACAATTCGGTACTCGACCTGCTCGCCGAGCAAGGCTTGCTCGGTGCTGCCGCGGGCCTGCTCATGATCGTCGGCCTGGTGCGCGCGGGCTATCGCGCCTGGCGCCGACATGGCGTCGACAAACAACTCGTGCTCGCACTGCTGGCAGCCATGCTTGGCTTCATGATCCAGAACCTGTTCAGCTATACGGTGGCGGCGACGGGCACGCTGTTCGTTACCATGGCGGCCATGCTAGCGCGGCTAGGCGAGCCCCTGCCCGATGGCTGCAACGCACGTGGTTTTTGTTGCGGGCTCAAGGTGGGAGTCGTCCTGGTCACGCTGGCTTTGCTTTATAATCTTGGCGATGTCTTGACGGTCGCTCCCACCACGGCGTGCATGGCCAATGTGGGAGTGGTCATCGGTATCCTGGCCACACTCTATATCGTGTTGCGGCAGACCAGCGGCGATGTTGAAGTTCAGACTCCGCGCCGAAAACATGACCATCGTCGCTGCCCCAGCTGGCTGGTGCCGTCGGTCGTCGGAATCTGGGTGCTCATTGGCATGATCGCCCTTCATGAGGTGATCCGGCCTGCACGCGCCGAACTGGCAGTGCAGCGCGGCGAGAGTATTGATGGCCCCGATGTGTCATCGGTTCTTGGTCCTTATCGGCAAGCCGTCGCGCTGGCGCCGGAGCGCGAGCATTACTGGTTCATGATGGCACGGCGCTGCCTGGTGTTGTCTGATCAGGTCCGCCAGCAGGCAGAACGCATCGAACTGCTGGAAGCAGGCCGCGAAGCGTGTGTTCAGGCCGTGGCGCTGGCGCCGCAACGCTCGACGCATCACGGCCTGCTGGCGCGGTTGCTGACCAATCTGGCGCGGTTGAAGCGCGCCGATGCGGCCGCAGCGCTGTGTGAGTACGATCGCGCCCTCGAGATCGATCCGCATCACGCCATTCTGCTCACCGATGCTGCCAATGCGGCGCTGACCTTGTGCGACCTGGACCGTGCTCGCGACTACGTGGAGCGCGGGTTGGCCCGCTATCCGCGTTATGCTGTGCTGCAAGCACATCGCGGCTACGTGGCCATGGCTGAGAATCACTTCGGGGAAGCGTGCCTGTTCCTCCGCGAAGCGTTGCAACGAGGCGACTGGCGGCATGATCCGTCGGGCCGGGCCTTCGCCGAACGGATGTTGAAGGTTGCCCGCCAGCAGGCCGCGCTGCAGCAAAGCACGCTGGTGACAGAGAAACCGTAGAAGTCAGCAAGTCAAAAAGAAAGGGCGGCGCCGGTCTGGCGCCGCCCGTCTTGTTCCAGCCGCCTGGGTTAGTTCAGGAAGCCAGGGTTCGGCCGATAGCCCCAGCGCCAGTTGATCTGGCCGATGGCATCGATGTCGTAGGGTTGCGGGCCGGTGATCGGCGTGGCAGCGCCCAGCGTGAAGGTGAAGCGGTCGGTCAAGAAGTGCAGACCGCCGGTGAGGACAACGATGTCTTGCAGCGTGAAGATCGCATTCGCGCCACGATTGTTGAGCGGCGTGGTCACGTGCGCTTCGATCGTCGGGATGATACCGTTGTTGCCGTTGCGGACGGCCCAGAAACCAGCAGCGATGTCATTGAACAGGATGGTAATGTCCTTGGAGTCCGTGGGCACTGCCAGCGAGGTAAAGCCCTGGAAGTAGAAGCGATCGGTGGCGTTGACAAAGTAGCCCGCGAACGGCTGGAAGATGGCCGTGTAGAGCTGGGTGCCATCGGGAAGCGGCAGGCCGCGGCCCGTGGGCACGGTCAGCTGCATGCCGCCCGTCAGGATGTTGCCGGTTTCCACATTGTTGATGATGGCATACTTGCCGAACAGGTTCAGGTTGCCGAAGCCGTTGAGGACCAGCGGATTGCCGGACTGCTCGGTCTCGAAGATGGGCAACGACATGCCGAACGAAGCATTGTTATCCAGGAAGGCATACTCGAAGCCGGGCATCTGACGATGCACATTGGCGATACCGCCAACATTGTTGAAGTAGTTATAGCCGAAGAACGCGCGCGTTTGCGGACGCACCGTCATGTTCTCGGAGACCTTGAACGAGCTGGCACGAACGCCCGTCAAGCCGGAACCGCTGAGGTCGCCGATGACCTGAGGCGCTGCGGCGGCAAAGGTCTCGCCACCGCCGGTAGCAGCAAACTGCTCCGGCGAGATCGTCGGTTCCACGGCGGGCTGCTGCGCCATGTCTGGCGGCTGGGTCGGCGGCTGGGTCGGGTCGATCGGCTTCACTTCCGGGCAAGGGGTTGGGCAGGGGATGTACGGCGCCGGGTAGCAAGGCTTCTTTCCATACACGACTGTCTGCGCCTGCGCTGGCGCCGCACACCATAGCGTGGCTGTCGCCAGAATGAGCTTCATTGCATTGATGGCCCGAGTTTGCATTATTCTCTCCTCCATGAGAGTAATCGCTCGAGAATCTGCTTGCGGCCGCACAACGATGAGCATCCTTGCTCCATCATACGGCGGCTGTGGTTTCTCGAAGCTTGATTCGCTGGCATCACCCTCGGGGGGGGCGACAACACCGGGAACATCGACTATCGCTATCTCACCCCAATAGCGGATCAGTCAAATGTTTGATTTACGGAGATACGGTGCACAACGACTGTTCGGAATGCAACGGTCTTGAGTTTTGCGTGTGGCCAGCTGAAAGCCGCTTGGCGCGGTTGCAATCGCTGCCACCCGCAGCGTCTGCCCGGCTTGACGGAGTAGAAATACGGATCGAGGACAACCAGCGCGGCCGCCCCTGGCAGCTCAAGCCAAGGTTGAATAAAGACTTGCGCCCAGAAGTCCTCGAAGCTTCGCCAGAACCGAGCTGACCGGAAGGCCGCGAATGTAGCAACCTTCCGGGTCGTGCCGATAGGTGTGGTGGGTGGGCGGTCGCCGCGCTTGCAGCACGGCATCTCGTTGCCCCCACGGGCCGCTTCGTTCCGGCCAGGTTGGTCCGAACAGCGCAAGTAGCGGCGTCCCCAGCGCGGCGGCCACATGCATTGGCCCGGAATCGCCGCTGATCATGAGGCGGGCACGTCGATAGACGCTCATCGCTTGCTCCAGCGTCAAGTTGCCCACCAGGGAAACGATGGCGCCGCCACTGCAAGTCTGCGTCAAGCCGCGGGCACGAATCGCCTCATCGGCGGCACCGGTGATGACCACCGTTTGACCAAACTCCGCTTCCAGGCAGCGGGCAACCTCAGCCCAGCGTTCCATGGGCCATTCCTTCGATGGCCAGCGACTGAAGGGATTGAGCACCACAAACCCCGTCTGGGGCACGCCATGCTGACGGAGAATCTGGCCGGCCGAGGCCGCGGCCGACGGGTAACAGTAGAGGCGAGGCGCGAGGGCTTCGACGGCGACGCCGAGCGCGCGTGGCGCCGCGGCGCAATTCTCGACGGCATGCGTGGCCGGTCCGGCGGTCAAAGAGACCTGCCAGCCCGGGCGCGGGCTGCCAAAGCCGGCCCGCCAGCGGGCACGGCTCAAATAGATCCAGGCAGCGCTGCGCAGCGTTCCTTGCAAGTCGAGGGCCAGGTCAAAGCGGGGCCGACTGGCCAGCGCACGCCAGATTACCAGCACGTGCTGCAGCCGTC
>JBFWSD010000051.1:0-13644 GCA_050248575.1 Gemmataceae bacterium | reverse complement strand
CTTGACCCCGATCCAACGCGTATCGCTCACCCTGCTACCCACTGTGAGACCGGTCGCGCGGCGGCGCCACGTCGTCCCCGTTTTTCCTTGCTCCTTGTTGCAAGGACTGGCTTCCATGCCATGTGACGCGCTCCTTGAGCGGGGCCGGATCGTGGCGCCGTTCCGCGCGACCTGGTGTGCCGGGTAACATCGGAGCTTTGCTGCAGCAGACTTTAGGTCGACAGCCCCCGGCTGCCGCGCACCTTACCCACCTTGACGAAGACAGATAAAATGTGATCGTCCGTCAATTTGGTGAGTAGTGAGTGGTGCGTGTGAGTGAGCGAAGCGAGTTTCGTAACTTGTGTTCCCATGCTGTGAGCGTGGGAACGAGCGAAAAGCCAACTACTGAAAGCTAACTGCCAAAAGCTGCTATGGAAGACCAAGAAAAACTGAACGTACTCATCATCGACGATGAGCAGGCACATGCCGAGGTGGTGAGCGAGGTCCTCGAACGCGTGGGCTACCGGTGCGTCATTGCCACCTCAGGCAAGGCCGGGGCCCGCAAGATCGAGAGCGACGACTTCGATGTCATCATCACCGACTTGAAAATGCCCGACATGGACGGGCTGGCCCTCCTGCGCAAAGCGCGCAGCGAATCCGACAACGCCGAGGTCGTTCTCATGACCGGCCACGGCGACGTCAAGACGGCCGTCGAGGCCATGAAGGAAGGGGCCGCCAGCTACCTCACCAAGCCCATCGACATGGCCGAGCTCCGCGCCATCGTCGACAAGGCGGCGGAGCGATCCCGGCTGGCCCGCGCCAACCGCGAGCTCAAGCGCCAGCTCGACGAGAAATTTGGCTTCGAAGGGGTCATCGGCAACAGCTCGCGCATGCGCGAGGTTATCGACAACCTCAAGAAATACGCACCCACCGCGGTGACGACGCTCATCATCGGCGAGACCGGGACGGGCAAGGAGCTGGTGGCCCGCGCCCTGCACTATAATTCGCCGCGCAAGACCAAGCCGTTCGTGGCCATGAACTGCACCGCCCTCAACGAAAACTTGCTCGAAGACGAGCTCTTCGGCCATGAGCCGGGCAGCTTCACCGGCGCCGAGCGCATGCGCAAGGGGCGGTTCGAGGCCGCCAACGGCGGCACCCTCTTCCTCGATGAGGTCGGCGACATGCCCCTCAGCCTGCAAGCCAAGCTCTTGCGCGTTCTCGAGAATGGGGAAATCTTCCGCATCGGCTCCAACGACCCCATCAAGGTCAATGTCCGCCTGATCTCTGCCACCAACCGCGATCTGGAAGGGGCCATCGCCGCCGGCGCGTTCCGGCAAGACCTGTATTTCCGCCTGAAGGTGGCCACGATCAAGCTGCCCCCGCTGCGCGAGCGGCGCGAGGACATTCCGCTGTTGGCGGCCCACTTCATCCGCGAATTCAACCAGAAATACGAGAAGAAGGTCACCGCGATCGCCGAGCCCGTCCGCAAGGCCATGGCGGCCTACGAGTGGAAGGGCAACGTCCGCGAACTGCGCAACTTGATTGAAACCATGATCGTGCAAGATACCGACGGCATCCTTGGCTTCGACGACATGCAAGATCGCGACGCCCTCGGCGGCGCCGGGCCATCGAGCCATGCCGCCACCAGCCCGGCCGGCCTGGTGGGCAAGCCGCTCGCCGAGGTGGAACGCTACTACATCGAGCAAACGCTCGAGCTGACCAGTGGCAACCGGGAGGAAGCAGCCCGCATGCTGGGCATCGGCGAGCGCACGCTCTATCGCATCATTCAGGACTGGAAAGCGCAGGACAAGGTGCGGGCCGCCATCGCCGAGACCAGCGGCGACGTGGCCGCCGCCGCCGACAAGCTCGGCATGAAAGCCGACGCCCTCGAACGCAAGATCAAGAAATGGGGCATGCCGGTGGACGAAGAGTAAGCATGCCAGTGGACGGGGAATAGGACAGGCCGTCTTCAATCAGCGAGCAGGGATTGCACACGAAGAAGCAAATCGCGTTGGTTGATTGGCTTGACCACGAACTCATCGGCACCGGAATCCACAGCCATAGGGACAAAAAAACAGGGTGACAAGGTCTCCCTTGTCACCCTGCCCTTGTGCATCCTGTCAAGCTTGTCAGTTGCTGAACTCGGGCCGCCGCTTGCACAGCTGGTTCTGCAGCCGGGCGACGATGCTCGAGTGCATCTGGCTGACGCGCGACTCGCTCAGGTCGAGCGTGGCGCCGATCTCCTTCATTGTCATGTCCTCGTAGTAGTAGAGGATGATGATGAGGCGTTCGTTGCGGTTGAGGCCGCGCGTGACCAGCCGCATCAGATCGCGATTCTGCAGCCGGTGCGTCGGGTCCTCGGCCTTCTTGTCCTCGAGAATGTCGATCTCGCGGACGTCTTTGTAACTGTCAGTCTCGTACCATTTCTTGTTGAGGCTGACCAGGCTGACGGCGGTGGCGTCGCCGACCATCTTCTGGAGTTCCTCGAGGCTGACGCCCAGCTTCTGGGCGAGCTCGTCGGGACGGGGCGGGCGGCCCTTCTCCACCTCGAGCGACTTGCGCGCTTCTTCCAGCTTGCTTGCCTTGGAGCGCACCAGACGAGGCACCCAGTCCATGGTGCGGAGCTCGTCGAGCATGGCACCGCGGATGCGCGGCACGCAGTAGGTCTCGAACTTCACGCCCCGTTCCAGGTCGAAGGCGTCGATGGCGTCCATCAAGCCAAAGACTCCGGCCGAGATCAGGTCGTCGAGTTCGACCCCTTCCGGGAGCCGAGACCAGATCCGCTCCGCGTTGTACTTGACCAGGGGCAGATACCGTTCGACCAGGCGATTGCGCAGGTCGACGGTCGGCTCCGTCCGGTACGAACGCCAGAGCTGCTGGACATCGACATCCTCATGAATCAGCATGGCTCCTCCCTGATGTGAGGCAAGCGCTGCAGGGCAGATCCTGAGGCCCTTGCCCTTGTCGTCGGCCGCGCGGGCCAGGCAACAAGGACAAGGGTGAAGTTCCGAAAGAGGGTGAGCTGCCAAGCAGCCCGGTGTCGGCTCGCAGCCCGCGAGCCAGCGCGAATGCTCGCGCTGCTTTGCCGTGTGCCGACGTCTGGATTCCTGGAACAGACGGTGAAGCGCGTGGTCCCCCCGACGCGCACCAGGCCTCCGCCCCCGCGGCGGCCTGCCGTAAGTGAACCTCTTTCAGATAGGTGGATCTGCCCGATCCCCAGCTTGCCGAACCCCTTCCATGGCGGTTCGCAACCGCCCATTTCGCTCTTATCGACCGCTAACCCCCGCGGTCTGCAACAAAACCGCCGCGATTGGAACTTCACCCGGGCGGACGAAACTGTCTACGTGTCAGCCTGGACATATTCGCTCCGATCGTACGGTCCCCCGCTTCGACCCGACGTCACAACCGTGAAGAGGAGCTCACGCCCCTCGCGCGTCGGCAGAAACGAGTTTGTTGGGAAGAGGAGGGGGGCTCATAAACGAACCGGCCCGCCGTGTCCAGAGCAAATGTGAAGGTTCGCCTGCTCTCCTTGCGGCGTGCTGCTGTGGGGCTTTCATGACACGGTGACATGGTGCGTGACTTCTGGAACAATAACCAGCCGAAGAGCGGGGTCGCGAATGAACGACGCACAGGCCAGGTTGATCCTTGAACGCTTTCCGGAACCGCTGCATTCGGGGAGGCTGGTGGCCCTGGGAAACCGGGGCGGCTTCAGCGGCGCGCGGCTCTGGCGCGTGGACACGGCATCCGCAAGCTGGTGTTTGCGTGCATTTCCCACGAACGGTCCATCACGGATGCAGCTTGCCACGATTCACCGCTGGCTCACCCGGGCGCATGCGGCCGGGCTCGCCTTCGTGCCCGAAGTGGCCTGTTCAAGGGATGGAGAGACCTGCCTCGCCAGCGCGGGCCGTGTCTGCGACCTGACACGCTGGCTGCCGGGCCGGGCCGACTTTCACGACCAGCCCAGCCTCGAGCGCATGCAAGCCGCTTGCACCGCGCTGGCCTCGTTGCACCTGTCCTGGAACCCACTTGCGCAGCCCGGGCCGATGCCCGCCATCGAACGCCGCCTCGCGCTGCTGCGCGACTGGGAAAAGCTGGCAGCGCGCGGCCGGCACGCCACGAGTTTTCCTGACCCGATCGGCGCTTGGCTTGACCGCGGCAGGCGCGTTGTGACCGGGCAAATCGAGGCGCTGCGCGCGCGTTTGCTTCCCATGCGTGGGCGCAACGTGCCCCTTCAGCCCTGCCTGGCTGATATCTGGCACGCGCATGTGCTGTTCGAGGGCAACGTGGTCACCGGGCTGATCGATCATGGCAGTGCCCGTTTGGATCACGTGGCCACCGACCTGGCCCGCCTGCTGGGCAGCCTGGCGGGCAATGATCCGCACTTGCGGCACGCCGGCCTTTCGGCGTATCAGCGGCTTCGGCCCCTTGGCCTCGAAGAGGAACAGCTCGTCACGCTGCTGGATGAGAGCGGCGCGGTACTGGGCATCGTCAACTGGCTCAAGTGGCTGGTGGTGGAAGAGCGACCCTTCGAGGATCGGGCTGCCGTGGAGAGGAGGCTACGCGAAGTGGTGGAGCGGGCGGAGGGACTCGTGTAAGCGCAAAAACAACCCGGGCTGCGGCTGGATGCGGCGTGCTCCCTTCCGCGGCCCGGGTCATGAACGAACAAGCTTGATGAATCAGACGGTGCCGCCCAGCATGAACCAGGCCAGCGTACCGATCACGCTCAGGAACATGAACAGGCCAAGGCCGCCCACCATCATCACGACGGGCCAGTTGACCGATACCTGATCATCATGGTTGTTGTCGGACATTGCGAGGCTCCTTGCAGAGGGCACAAGGCTGGGGGTTTTGGTTTGCTCACCAGTAAGACGAGACTCACCCGCCCCGGCTAACCAGATTTTCGAATTTTTTCTGAGAATCTCGGCAGCCCGGGTAAACCGCGACGGGCAGGTCGCCCGCGTAATGTTCTTCTACATTCAGCGGGAGTCATTGCGAAAACCCGACAGGATTTATCGGACGGTGCGCGTTAGCAACGTTTCGGCGGCTCGGTCGATCTGATCTTCGCTGGTGAAGCGGCCGACGCTGAGGCGGACTGCCCCCTTGCCCAGCTCGGGAGCCACTCCCATCGCGTGCAAGACGGGTGACAGCTTCACCGAGCCTTCGTGGCAAGCCGAGCCCGTCGACGCTGCCACCTCGGGAACTGCCGCGAGCAGTTCGGCTCCCACTTGCCCCACGAAGTTCACGTTCAGCGTGTTGGGCAGGCACTTTTCCGCATGCCCGTTGCGGACAATGCGTTCGCCCAGGGCCGCATGAAGCCGCTGCCAGAGCCGATCGCGCAGCGAACGGAGTCTTTCGGTCGCCGGAGACTGCGCCAGCTCGCAGGCCTTGCCCAGCCCGACGAGATAGGGCACGTTCTCCGTCCCCGCGCGGCGGCCGCTCTCATGCCCCGCACCGTGCATGAAGGGCTCGAGCTTCACCCCCTGTCGCACATACAGGGCTCCCACCCCCTTGGGGGCGTAGAGCTTGTGCCCGGCCAGCGAGACCAGGTCAACCTCTAGCTCGTTCACGTCGACCGGAACCTTGCCCGCCGACTGGGCTGCATCGGTGTGCATCAGCACGCCGTGCGCGCGAGCGATGGCCGCGATCTCGCGAATCGGCTCGATGGTCCCTACCTCGTTGTTGGCATGCATGATGCTGACGACGATCGTCTGCGGCGTGATGGCCCGGCGAACCGCTTCGGGATCGACCAGGCCGAAGCGATCCACGGACAGAATGGTGAGGGCGGCCCCGATCTTCTCGAGAAACTTGCAAGTTTGCAAGGTGGCCGGATGCTCGACGGCACTGGTGATGATGTGCGCTTTCTCGGGCCAGCGGGCAAATACGGTCCCTTTGAGGGCATGATTGGTGGCCTCGGTCCCTCCCGAGGTGAAGACAATCTCGCCGGGCTGAGCCCCCAGCAAGCGGGCCACCTGCCCGCGCGCCGTGTCGACGGCGGCGTGCGCTTTCAGCCCGTAGGCATGCGTGCTCGACGGATTGCCAAAATGCTCCCGGAGAAAGGGGAGCATGGCGTCGACGACCGCCGGGTCGATCGGCGTGGTCGCATTGTAATCCAGATAGATCGGTTCCATCCTGTCAGGGTAAATCTAATTGCGCTCGTCGTCCATCTTCCTGCTTGCTGACCCTGGCCCGTGTCATTACGATTGCGAGATACCCCTTGGTCGCCCGGCCCACCAGGATCCTGCCAATGAATAAGACTCTTCTGGGCGCTGTGGTTGTTCTTGCACTTCACCTGCAAGCAGCACCCGTCGCCGGGCAAGGTTTTACGCCCGAGGAAGCCATCAAGCGGATGAAGCTGCCCGAGGGCTTCCATGCCGAGCTGATCGCGGCCGAGACCACGGTGCGACAGCCCCTCTCCATGACCTTCGATGAGCGGGGCCGCCTCTGGGTCATCCAGTATCTGCAATACCCGAATCCGGCGGGCCTCAGGCCGGTGAAGGTCGACAAGTACCTGCGCACTGTCTACGATCGCGTCCCCGAGCCGCCGCCCAAGGGGCCCAAGGGGGCCGACCGCATCACCATCCTGGAAGACACCAACGGCGACGGCCACTTCGACAAGTCCAAAGACTTCGTCACCGGGCTCAACCTGTCCACCGGCCTCGCGGTCGGGCACGGCGGCGTTTACATCGTGCAGCCGCCCTACCTGCTCTTCTATCCCGACAAGGACGGAGACGACGTGCCCGACGGCGATCCCGAAGTCCTGCTCAAGGGCTTCGGCATGGAAGACTCGCATGCATTTGCCAACTCGCTCCAGTGGGGCCCTGACGGCTGGCTCTACGGCGCGCAGGGCAGCACCGTCACCGCCAGCATCAACGGCATCGAGTTCCAGCAAGGCATCTGGCGCTTCCATCCGCTCACGAAGAAGTTCGAACTCTTCTCCGAAGGTGGCGGCAACACCTGGGGGCTCGATTTCGATCGCCACGGCAATGTGATCGCCGGCACCAACTGGGGGGGCAAGGCCATGCTCCACCAGGTTCAGGGGGGCTACTACGTCAAGGGCTTCGGCAAGCATGGCCCGCTGCACAATCCCAATACCTTCGGTTACTTCGATCACGTGCCCTACACCGGCTTCAAGGGGGGGCACGTCACCTGCGGCGGCATCGTTTACGACGGCGGCGCTTTCCCCGACGAGTACAACGGCAAGTACATCGCCTCTAACCTGCTCTCCAACGCCATCTACTGGCACGTGATGGAGCCCGATGGTTCCACGTTCAAGGCGCATTTCGGCGGCGACTTCCTGGTCGCCAACGACACGTGGTTCCGCGTCGTCGATGGCCTGGTCGGGCCGGACGGCGCCCTCTACCTGGCCGACTGGTACGACAAGCGGGCCAATCACGTCGACCCGGTCGACAACTGGGACAAGACCAACGGCCGCGTCTATCGCATTTCCTACCACAAGGGCAACGACCCCGCCCCGCCCATGAAGGCCTTCAACCTGGCCAAGCTCTCTTCTGCCGAACTGGTCAAATTGCTCGAGCAGCGTAACGCCTGGATGCGCCGCGAGGCCCGCCGGCTGCTAGCGGAACGGCGCGACCCGCAAGTGCTGCTCGCGCTGCGCAAGCTGATCGAGACGAGCAAGGACGACCTGGCCCTGGAAGCCTTGTGGGCCCTGTATGTCAGCGGCGGTTTCGACGACAAGGTTGGCAGCTTCACTCTCAGCCATCCGAATGAATGGGTGCGCGCCTGGACGGTGCGCTTGCTGGGCGATGAGAAGAAGGTCAGCCCGGCGCTACTTGAACAGATGGTGAAGCTGGCGGCATCGGATCCCAGTCCGCATGTGCGGAGTCAGCTGGCCTGCACCGCGAAGAGGCTGCCCGGGCCGGAGTGCCTGGCCATCGTCGCCAGGCTGTTGCAGCGCAAGGAAGACGTGCACGATCCCTTCATCCCGATGCTGATCTGGTGGGCCATCGAAGACAAGGCGCTCAGCGATCGCCAGGCCGTGATTGGACTCTTGCAGAAGCCGGCGACCTGGGAGCAGCCCATGGTTCGCAAGTATCTCGCCGAGCGGATTGCCCGGCGCTACATGGCCGAGGGCAACGACGACGGCTTGGCCGATTGCAGCAAATTGCTGACCCTGGCCCCCGGCGCGGCCGAATCGGACTTGCTCATCGCCGGCATGGAAAAAGCACTGGAGGGGCGCCGGCTCGACAAGGTGCCGCCTGTCCTCGAGAAGCAGCTCAACGAGCTGTGGGAAAAACAGCAGGGCAACATCAACATCATCCGCTTCGCACTGCGGCTGGGCAGCCTGCAAGCCTACGATCGCGCCCTGGCCATCGTTGCCGACGCGAAGCAGCAAGATGCCACCCGCGCCTCGCTCATCGAGGTGCTGGGCCAGGCGGGCAAGAGTGAGTGCGTGCCCGTGCTCGTCAGTTTGCTGCGCGACGACAAGAGCGCTGCCGTGCGGCAAGCGGCTCTGGCGGCCTTGCAGGCTTATCCCGATCCCAAGATTGCCGACACCGTGCTCGAACTCTATCCCAAGCTGCCGGGCAATCTGAAGAGCCAGGCCCAGACGCTCCTGTGCAGCAGACCGGCGGCGGCCCAGGCTTTCCTCGTCGCCGTCGATCAGAAGAAGATCGATCCCAAGGAAGTTCCCATCGAGCAACTTCGCCAGATCATGCTGCTGGGCAAGCCCGAGCTCAACAAGCTGATCGAAAAGAACTGGGGCAAGATCGGGCAGACTCCGCCCGGCGAGGTGCAGGCCCGCATCCGCAGCGTGGTCCACATTTTGCGCACCGGCAAGGGGAACCCACTCCAGGGCAAGGAACTCTTCAAGGCCAACTGCGCCATTTGCCACGTGCTGTTCAACGAGGGGAACAAGATCGGCCCGGAGTTGACCGGGGCCGATCGCAAGAACACGCAGCTCATGGTAGCCCACGTGGTCGACCCAAGCGCGTTGATCCGGCCCGAGTTCGTGGCCCATTCGCTGGTCACGACCGATGGCCGCGTGCTGACCGGGCTGATCGTCGAGTCCAACGCAACCGCGGTCACGCTGGTCACCGCCAAGAACGAACGCATCGTCGTCTCGCGCGACAAGATCGACGACCTGTTCCCGGTGCCCACCTCGCTTATGCCGGAAAAGATCCTCGACCCGCTCGGGGACCAGAAGATCCGCGACCTGTTCGCCTACTTGCAAGGAGACGGCGGCTAAGAAGGGCCGCGGCGCGCGGAAGAAGCCCGGCTTCTGGGCCTCGGCGCAGCTACAAGCTTGCGGGAACTCGGAAGCCGGGCTTCTCGGTCCGCTCTGCTGACTTACAGTTCAGGGTTGCTGCTCGGCCAGCTTCTCGATGCGATAGGTATCTTTGTGCTTTTCGAGCCAGGCGCGGGCCGCGGCCGGAATCTGTTTGTAATCGCGCGGCCGCGTCCAGCCCTCCTTCGCCGTCAAGGGCAGCCTGAGAAAAACATGCTCAGGCGTAAAGTTATCGGGGCGTTGCGCCGCCCAGTCCGCGCCACGGAGGGCCGCCAGGATGAGCTTGTTCTCTTCGGCATCGATCGGCACCGTCTTGGGCGGAGCCTCGCCGCCGCGCACACCGAAGTTGCGATAACGGCAAATGAGCATGCCACCGGTCAGGAAGCGAGCGTTGGCGTCCTTGGCAGTTAGCCCGGCACGCGGATCGGCCAGCAGGCTCGCCAGATGACGGGCCTGCTTCAACTCGACCGTGAACTCCTTGGCGTCGCCCGCCTTGACGAGCACATCGCGCACGCCGCGGGCCGTGTAAAAGGTCTCGCCCGGGTGAGCCGCCAGCACGAAGAGAGCCGTCATGCCGACTTTCAGCTCTGGCGGGCCAACGTATGGAATCTCCGGCAGCCCGTTGTTGCCACCAACCGGCGCCGGCGCGGGCGGCGGCACGAAGCCGACGCGCAGATCCGTCAGCCCCTTCGCGCCCAGCAGGTTCTCGTCGACCTTCACCACCGCGACCTGGAAGCGGATTTTCTGCTCACTCTTGGGCCCGGCGGGGGCAATGACCGGTTCCTTCTCGATGGCCGTGACCGTGCCGACGATGATGGCCCGCGCATTGGCCACCCGTTCCGGCAGCGGCGGAATGTAAATGGAAAGGGCCTGGGCGGTGCCGCACAGGAACAGCCCGGCGGCCACGCCGGCCAGCAATGGCAGTCGACTCATGGAGGTCTCCTCAACGGAATTAGCTCTTCCCGGAGCCGTAGTTATTTCTTGTCGGCCACGAAGCGCTGGATGCGATAGGTCTCGACATGCTTGTCGAGCCAGGCGCGGGCCGTTGTCTCGTACTGGCGGAAGTCGCGCGGCGGCTGCCAGCCGTCCTCTGCTGACAGGCCGAGGCGCGAAAAGGCCTGCTGCGGACTCATGCGGTCGGTGCCGATTCGCTTCCAGTTCGCGTCGCGCAGGGCTTGCAGGATGAGTTTGCTCTCTTCGGCAGGGATTTTTTCGCTGCGCGTGCCCGGCTCGGCGCGATAACGGGCAATCAGCAGCGCCGCCGTCAAGAAACGGTCGTCGGCGTTCTTGGACTTGAGCCCGGCCAGCGGTTCGTTCAGCAATCTGGCCAGCCGCCGCAGTTCATCGGGTACGCCCATTACCATTGGCGCGGTGAAGCGATCGAGCACGTAGAACGTTTGCTCATGGTGGGGCGTGAGCAGGAAGCAGGCCGCCGTGCCCACGGGCGGGCAGCCCACGGCCTGATGGATGCCGACCCGGACGTGCGTGAGACCTTGCCCGCCGATCAGCGCCTCTTCGATCTTGATGACCGCAACCTGGTACTCGATGGGAGTGCGCTCGAAGGCAGAAGGCTGGGCCTTGACAGTGGTCTTCTCGATCTGCGTGACCTTGCCGTGGATGACCAGCTCGGCGCGGGCGAGTCGTTCGGCCACGGGCGGAGCGGCCACCGGCTTCGCGAACGCCGGGCAGGTTCCGGCCAGCAACACGAGAGAACCAAGCAAGCAACGTGGCATGGCCGCCTCCCGCTATTTCTTGATGGGCACGAAACGCTCGATGCGATAGCTGCCCGCATTCTTGGTGAGCCAGTCCTTGGCTGCCGCTGGATACTTGCTGAAGTCGGCGGGCTGCTGCCAGCCGTCCTTGTCCTTCAGTTGCAGCCGCGAAAACGCTTGCTGCGGATGCATGCGATCGGTGGCGTTGCGGTTCCAGTCGGCGTCACGCAAGGCCTCGAGAATCAGCTTGCTCTCCTCGGCGGCGATCGGCTCGCTGCAGAAACCTTGCGGGGGAATGCCGCCCAGGCGATAGCGCACCATCAGCATGGCCGCGGTCAGGAAGCGCTCGTCCGCATCCTTGGACTTGAGGGAAGCGAGCGGATCCTTGAGCAGCTTGCTGCAACGGCGCACCACTTCCAGGCCGGCGGGATCGGTTTGCTGCGTGACGTAGGCGGAATAGGCTGGACCCTGGAGCACGTAAAACGCCTGATCGTGGTGGGGCGTCAAGAAGAAGCAGCCCTCGACGTCGACGCCCAGGTTGATCCCGTAGTTCGCCGGGATGCCGAGACGGACATGGGTCAGCCCCTGGAGATCGCCACCCAACGTTTCGCCGATCTTGATGACGGCGATCTGGTACTCGAGCTTGTCCTGGCTACCCGGCGCGGCGGCGGCCATCACCGAGTTCTTCTCGATCTCGGTGATCTTGCCGATGACCGCACAAGTTGCGCTGGCAAGCCGTTCCGGGGCGGGCGGGATGTACGCGCGCTTCCCTGCCGCCACCGTGGTGACGACGCCGAGCACCACCATTGCTGCACACAATCTTCGCTGCATGGTCAATCTCCCGTTCATTTCTTGTCGGCCGACACGTAGCGCTGAATGCGATAGCTGTCGGCGTGCTTGGTGAGCCAGTCCTTGGCAGTGGCCTGGTATTGTTTGAAATCGGTGGGCTGCTTCCAGCCGTCTTGGGGCGTCAGGCCCAGCCGCGCAAAGGTCTGTTGTGGACTCATGCGGTCGCCGGCCTCGCGGCCCCAGTCGGCGTCACGCAGGGCCAGCAAGATCAGCTTGCTCTCCTCGACGGGAATCGCTTCGGTCTTCACCGCTTTGGCGCCGGGCACGCCGTTCCGATAACGGGCCACGAGCATGGCCGCCGTCAGGAAGCGATCGTCGACCTCTTTCGACTTGAGGCCCGCCATGGGGTCTTTCAGCAGTTTCGCGCAGCGGTTGAGCACCTCGAAACCGGCAGGATCGCTTTCCTTGCTGACAAAACCTTGATACTGATTGAAAACGTAGAAGGGCTGATCGTGATGCTGCTGGAGGAAGAAGCAGCCCTCCTGGCCGACGACCAGCTGGGCCGGTGCAGCGGGGGCATTGCGGCGATTGGGCTCGTCGTTCTTGACGGGCGGCCCTTGCAGGCCGACGCGCACGTGGGTCAGCCCCTGCGCGCCCGCCAGGGCTGACTCCACCTTGATGACCGCGATCTGGTATTCGTACTTCTGCGGATCGCCCGCGTTCGCGGACGCCACCACCGATTTCTTCTCGATCTCGGTGACCTTGCCGATCACGGCACAAGCGGCCGTGGCCAGCCGATCGGGCGTGGGCGGGATGTAGATGCGCCGCGCCTGCAACAAACACGCACAGGCCAGCAAGGCAACGGATGCAAGGACCAGAGTCCGTTTCATGTTTCGCTCCCGGCGAAGGATCACTTCTTGTCGGCCACGTAGCGCTGGATGCGATAAGTGTCTGCGTTCTTGTCGAGCCAGGCCTTGGCGGCCGCGTCATACTGCTTAATTTCTTTGGGCGGCGTCCAGCCGTCGGCAGGTTGCAAGCCGAGCCGCGCGAACATGCCGCGCGCATAAACTTCATGGGTAGGCCTGGTCCAATCAGCGTCGCGCAGGGCCTTCAAAATGAGCTTGCTTTCCTCGGCGGCAATGGGCTCGGTGCGGCCGCCGCCCTGGCGATAGCGGACCATCAACATGGCCGCGGTCAGGAAGCGATCGTCAGCATTCTTGGCTTGTAGCCCGGCCTGCGGATCGGCCAGCAGCTTCACACTGCGGCGCACGGGCTGCACCAGCTTCTCGAAGTTGCTCGCATCCAGTTTTTGAATCACCGCATAATAGCCGTCGGGCACCAGGAAGTTCTCTTCGTGATGCGGCTTGAGGACGAAGCAGCCCTCGAAGCCCACCGCAAAGTTGACGGGCAATAGCGTCCGCCGTCGCTTTTCCTGGTCGGGCGGGACGTGTACGCCCAGGCGCAGGTGCGTCAGCCCCTTGTCGCCGATCAAGGTCTCGTCGATCTTGATGACGGCGACGAGGTGTTCTTGCTTGTCCTTGGCCCCTTCGTAGGGCGTCGTAACCACCGGCTTCTTCTCGATCTCGACCACCTTGCCGATGACAACGGCGCCGGCCAGGGCAATCCGCTCCGGCATGGGAGCGATGTAGATCTCGGCGACAGCGGCCCTGGCGGTCAACATGAGGACCGCCACTCCAAGTGTTGCGCGCTTCATAGGGCTCCCTGATAGGTCTCGCAGGCTGGCGCGTAGGTGTACATCCTGCGCGCCAGCCAGAGGGGCATGAATGGATTACTTCTTTTCCGCCACGTAGCGCTGGATGCGAAAACTGTCGGCGTTCTTGGTGAGCCAGTCCTTGGCGTCGGTCGGAAACTGCTTGAAGTCCGTGGGCGGCTTCCAGCCCTCCTTCGGGCCTGCGCCCA
>JBFWSD010000050.1:0-13751 GCA_050248575.1 Gemmataceae bacterium | reverse complement strand
TGGAGAGATCGAAGATCTGGTAATCGGACTTGGCGGCCAGCGTTTCTTCGAACGCGGTCGGCTTCTGGCTGTGGGCGTGGCAACCGCCGCAATCGTAACGCACCTCGCCCGGGCGGAGCTGGTGCCACGTCTGGGCCATGGTCAGCGTCATGCCGTTCTTGTCCACGAGCTGGAACGTGAACGACTGATCCGCGGGCAGCTTGGCCAGGAAGCTCGTGTCGGGATTGCCGTCCGGATCGAGCGGCTCGGTACCGTCCGACTTGATCTTGCGGACGGGGATCTCGCCCAGGATGCGGAGCCGCTCCAGGGCGTGATTGGCATAAAGGGGAGCACTCTTGTCGCCGCGGATCGCCGTGCGCGGCTCCTGGGCCACGATGCGGATCGCGTGAATCTCACTGTTGTCGTAGATGCCGGCGTCGGACCCTTGCAGGCTCCAGTTGGTCCGCCAGTTGGTCCAGAACCAGTCGTTGGAGTTGATGTCGCCGGCGGTGGCGGTGACGCTCCCTTCCGGGACCTTGCCGCCCGGGGCGCTTTCACGCTTGTACATGCTGGAAGTGCCCACCAGTCCGTAGGGGGTCCCCTCGGGCAGGTGCTTCGACTTCTTGCCGTCGTTCTTGTGAATGAGCTGCTTGGGCTCTTTCACGCCGTAGATGCGCTCGTAGGACACGAGCGGGCGGGGCCACTGCTCGTTGTACTTCGGATCGTTCTTGATCAGCAGCATGTCGCCCGGCTCGCGGGTTTCCTTGCCCCCCTTGATGAGACAGATGCCGGAGTCCATGACCTTGGGATGCATGTAGTCGCGGACGGCGCCGGACGAGCCGCCGATCGGCCCGAGGGTCCAGCCCACCAGCAGGTCATTGTTCGGCGCGCCGCAGGGATGGGTCACCTTGCCGATGCGCGTCGACTTCTCGTCCTTCAGGTTCTGCGGATACGAGGGGCGGTCGTCCCAGACGATCCACGGCGTGATCATCTTCATGCCGTAGGTGGAGAAGGGGACCACGTGGCTGCGTTCCTTGCCCTCCACTCCCTCGAAGCGAACCGCGTTGCGCGGGTCCTTGAGGTTGCCCGGGCCGAAGGCGGACACGCCCTCGGGGTTCTTCTCGGGCAGCGTGAACAGCGTGCCGAAGCCCTTCTGGTTCTGGTTGTAGTACTTCTCGATGACGATGGTGCCGTCGGACAGCTGCGTCTGGAAGTGGTAGCCCGAGGGAGCGCCGCCCGTTTCGAAGGCACTGATGACCGGCCCCCAGTTGGTGCCGTCCGGATGAATGCTCCAGATGCCCCACATGATGCTGTTGTGGATGCCCTGCGATTCGAGCGTGCAGAAGATGAGGCGGCCATCACGCATGATGACCGGGTGCAGGGCACAGGCGATGTTGATGTAGCCGATCTGCTCGACATTGGCACCGTCGTCATCCATCAGGAAGAGCTGCAAGGTGACGCGCGGGTAGCCGCGCGGCGGCACGTGGGCGTTACGGCTCGAAGTGAACGCCACCTTGCCCCCGGGCACGGGGCACGGGCCCGTATTGAACACGCCCAGCCGCATGGCCGTCTTGTCTTTCTCGGCCGTGCGGTAGTCCTTCGACCAGTTGGCCGCCCCGGTGTTCGGGGTGTAAGCCTGATCGGTCAGCTTGACGATCTTCCTGGTGGGGACGTGCATCTTGTAGATGTCGGAGCCGGTGTGCTCCTTGTCGATGAACTTGCAGTAGTAGACCCATTCGCCGTCGAAGGAGACGTACGGATCCATGACGGAGCCGTCCTTGCCCTCGACCAGGACTTCTTCCGAGCCGTCGGGATGAAGGAGCATGAGGTCGGCGCCGGGCTCCATCATGGTCGGCCTGGAAAACTCCGACCAGCGTGCTTCCTTGCCGTCCTGCCGCCGCAGGCCGCGCACGTAGACGATGTCGTAGTCGTACTTCACCGACTTGTCGGTGGAGATGTGCTTGGGGGTGATGTTGAAGAGGCGGGGTTCGTCCTTGTCCTTCTTCTTGTCCTGGGCGGGGGTGAGCCCGACCCCGGCGACCAGCGCTGCCAAGAGCAGCAAGGTCGCCAGCGACCACGACCGACGCGGATGCATCATGGGAAGTCTCCTTCACGGTGGCGTGAGTGGGGTCTCACGCAGGTTGGCGGAGCAGGATTCGCCTCGAGGCAGGCTTGCGAACCACGCTCCCGGTGGCAGGGATTCTGGGGTAGCTGGCCTCCATGCACGAGCCCCAGTATAAGGCAGTTCAAGCTTTATCGCGTTTGCAAATCGGCAAAACGAGCTTTTACCTCACGTTAATTGCACTCAGGCTTCCAGGGCCGGGGCCAGCCCGCGTCGTTATCTGCGGGCAGGCTCGACTTGACCACGAGGGCCGCACTCACCAGGCACAAGTTCTTCACGATGTACTGCCCTTCCAGCGTCAACCCGAGCGGGAACTGCGTGAAGCAGTTCTCGGGCTGGATCACCAGCGGCAACATCGTCCCGCACATGTGCACCAGCATCATGGCCACGCCGAACCGGACCAGGGGCCGCCACAGAAAACACAGCCCGATGGCTACCTCCCACCAGCCTAGCACGCACAGGCTCAGCGTGGCGGGCAGGAAGAAGATCGTCGCTGTCACGAACTCTCCCAGCGGGCACAGAGCGCACACCTTGAGCAGGCCAAACCACACGAAGATGACGGCCAGCGAACCACGCAACAGGAGCAAGTGAAGCGGACGCATGCGAGTCTCTCCCAGGCAGGACCGGCGGGGTGGGCCGGCGTGTACCAGCGCAGGTGTGTCGAGTACGCGGTGAAAGATACCCGGCGCAGAGACTTAATAAAAACGAAATGATGAAAAACTTGCTTTACGTCAAATTTAATCCAGCAAAAGCCAGCGGTACCTGGCAGCGCTCCTGGGACGCGTTCCGAACGCGTTTCATTTCGCGGGGGGCTTTTTCATGTCCTTGTCGAACCAACGATGTTCCGGACGGGCCAGGATGCCATCGAGGACCTCGAGCACCGCGCGGGCCTGTTCCTTCTGCCCGTTTTCCTCGGCATGCTTGCAGATCTCACGCACCTGCGGGACCAGGTGCATGTAGAAGCGGTCGGCCACTTCGAAGGTGCCGTGCCAGTGGGCATAGTCCGGGGCCATCATGGATGCGCCGTGGCGTGCCCGGCGGCCCTCGTGATGCCACAGGTAGAACCAGGTCCATTCCAGCTCTTCGTCGAACTGTTTGGGGGTCAGCAGCTTCTGCTCATAGAGGGCCTTCATGATGGCTTGCCCGGGCTTGGCAAACTTCTCGTTGTAGAGCACGACAAAATCGTCGTACTGCTTGTAGAAGGCATTGACGTAATCCGGAGTGTGGCAGTGAGCGCAGACGTTTTTCATGCGGATGCGCTTGGCCTCGGCAGTGTCGGTGATGAGCTTGGCGCGTTCGGCCGGATCGGTGGCGGTGACGATCTTGCCCTGCGCGTCCGTGTCCATGACCTGGCTGACCGGCGGGCGATTGCTCCAGGAGATGCGCTGGCCCGGGTTATGGGTAACCTTGCCATCGTTGTGCGTGTGCCCGGACATGTGGCAGGTAGCGCATGTCGGGGCTGCCGAATAATCCTTGCCCAGCACCCAGTCCTTGGCATCCAGGTTCATCGCGTCTTTCAGATCGCGATAGGCCACACCGTGCTTCGACTCCTCGTATATTTCTTTTTGCGGGTGGTCCGGGCCAAGATGACACTTGCCGCAGTTTTCGGGCTGGCGGGCCCGCCGCGGCGAGAAATCGTGCCGCGAATGACAGGCGCTGCACGAGCCGCGCGAGCCGTCCAGGTTCAAGCGGCCGATACCTGTATTGGGCCACGTGCTCTGATCGAATAGCGGGCGGCCGCTCTGGTCCTTGAGGATCCGGGCCACCGCTTCGAGGTTGGTCGGCTTGCCTGCGGCGTCCGGCTTGAGATCCTCAACCGTGACGCTCTTGCCGTCGGTGGTGCGCAAGGCGACCAGGCTGCCGTGGCATTGCTGGCAGCCGGTGAAGGCGGCGGCCATGCCGTTGACCGGTCGGTCGGGCAGCCCGGGCGTGGGACCGTGTGGATTGAACGGCATGCGCGAGCCCTCGACGGTCTCGGCCAGGTAGTTGTCGAGCGAATGCAGGATGTCGCCCCCCTTGGCGTGATGGCTGGCAGCAAACTCGGCGGCCTCCGCCGGATGGCAGCGGGCACAATCGCGCGGCGTTACCACCGTGGCGATCGTGGCGCCATAGTGATTGAAAGCATCCACATCGGTTGTCTCGGCCTGGTGACACTCGACGCAGCCGATCCCCTTGTGCGCATGAGTGCTGCCCTTCCAGTGGTCGATGATGCCGGGCGTTCCTTGCTGGTGGCAGGTGACGCACGCGGCCGAACTGGCGGGAATGGCCACCTTGGCCTGGGCCAGCCCGGCTTCTTCGCGCCTGCGGGTGACTTCCAGCGCTTGCACCAGCACTAGCGACACCAGGAACAGCCCGCCCAGCACCATGATGACGATCTTTTTGGTTTCCAACGTCATGACGTCTCCTTCGTTGTCGCGCCGATGTCAGTGTGCGGCCAGGGCTTCCCAGACGGTCAGGCTGATGATGAACAGCACAACCACGATGCCCACGTATACGCTGGCTTCGCTGCCGGGCCGCCGCTGGCGGATCAGCGTGTCGACGAAGGGCCAGCAGAACATCACGAACAGCAGAAAGCCCATGCTCAAGATGGCCACCGTGCCAGGGAAGAGCTTCAACCAGCGAAATGCGACGTAAAAGAACCACTCCGGCTTGATGTGCTCCGGCGTGCTCAGCGGGTCGGCCCGCGGCCCCATGGTGGCCGGAAAGATACAGGCCAGCGCGCTCAGCACGATCATCAAGATCAGGCCGATCATCAGTTCGGTGAGGAGATGATCGGGAAAGAAATCGAAGTAGCGGGGCTCCGCTTCACTCTCGTCCTGAAAGCGAAACTCGGTCACGCCCACCAGCCGGATCAGCAAGATATGGACGGCAAGCAGGCCAATCGTGATCACGGGCAGCACGGCCGCGTGCAGGATGAAGAAGCGCGGCAGGGTGCGCTCGTTGTAGTCCTCGCCGCCGAGCAGCATCCACTTGGCAAAGGTGCCGAACACCGGCACGCCCTCGGCAATGTTGGCACCCACCTTCGCGCCCCAGTAACTCAGCTGTTCGTAGACGAGGCAGTAGCCCGTGAAGCCCAGCAGCAGCGTACACATCAACAAGAACATGCCGATGATCCAGTTCAGCTCGCGCGGCTTGCGATAGGCGCCGGTGAAGAAGACACGCATCTGGTGCAGGATGACGGCGGCGATCATCAAGGTCGCCCCCCACTTGTGCAGGCTGCGGAAGTACCAGCCGTACGTTTCTTCCTCGGTCAGGTGGCGAACCGATTCGTAAGCCGACTGTGGCGCGGGCTGATAATAGAAGGCCAGCAAGATCCCCGTCACGATCTGCACCACGAACAGGTAGGCCGGCGTGCCGCCGAGACAGAACCACCAGCGCTTGAGATGATTCGGCACGGGCTCGTTGGTCATCTCGCGGATGACGCGGCCGCGAATCGGAATCCGTTCGTAGAGCCAGTCGACGATGCGTTGCATACTCTTTGTTGCCCGCTTGGCAGTCAGCCGATCTCCGACACCGGTGCTTGCAGGAAGAGCAACCCGGAGTCGATCCGCAACGGGTAATGGGCCAGGGACTGCCCGGCCTCCCCGGGCGGGCCGCCGATGCCCTTGCCCTCCGGAGTGAACACGCCGTTGTGGCACGGGCAGAAGAACCGGTTGTTCTGCAACTCCCAGTGCACCTGGCAGCCCAGGTGCGGGCAGGTGCTCGACAGCGCGAGAAAGTCGGCGGCGGCCCCCGCCTCACTTCTACGGGTGACGTTGACCTGCTCGCCACCCGGGATCTGGAAGGAGATGGACTCGCCAACTTTCAAGCGGTCCACCGCGGTGACGAACAGCCAGACGCGAGGCCGCGGCGTGTCGTGATAGAGGAACTGCCCGGCCATCACCCCCAACGTGCCGTAGCTTGCCGCCAGCGAGACACCCATGGCGGCAGTGACGAATCGCCGCCGGTCGGGCCGTTCTCCCGGCGCCGATTCCTGCTTGCCTTCGTCGGGTGGCGGATCGGCCCGCCCCGCAACGGAGTCGTGCTGTTCTTCTTGCCCGGCGTCGGTTTCTTCAGCCATCGGTTCCTCGCGCATCATCAAAGCTGCATGACCTTCTCACCAGCTAATCTATGGAAATGCACATACACTCTTCGCATGGATCTGCTCACCGCGAGCTTTCGACCCAGATCGGAGTGAGCCAGGCCCACTGGCCGTTGTGCTGGGCAGCCCGCAGACGATAAACGTCGACAGCACGTTCGGGCAGGTCGTCCACCTCGGCATGCACCTGGCATTCTTGCAGCGGCACGACCGGGCCGATCCGGATGGCCTCCGAGAGCCAGCCACGCAGATAATGGCAACGTCCCCCGCCCGTCAGCTCTGCAAGTGCGTGCTCGTAGCGCTGCCCGTTGACTTCGACGACGACGCAGGCCGATTCACCCGCCTCGACCTCGAGCGAGAGCGCCTGGGTGGTGGCGTGGCGCATCGACAGGTTGCCCTGCGTGGTCGAGCGCCAGGCGAGCGTGATTGCCGTTTGCTCCACGATGGCGTGGGGCAGGTCTTCCTCGTCGCGGATCTCGGCGTCGCCGGTCTGTGCGATGGGGGCGACCACTGGCGGCCCGCTGAAACATGATTCGACGTTCGTGATCGTCCCGTCAGTGAGCTTGAGTGTGGCTTGCCAGCGCACGGGCAATTCCTTGCGGCCCCAGCCCCAGGTCAGGCGAAGACGATAGCGTTGGCGCGAATCAGCGGGTTCACGCCCCTCGCACGCCGTGGATTTGGAGAAGAATCGCTCCAGGATACGGCCGTTCTTCAGGAGCTCGACCCGTGCGAGCGCGTCGCTGCCCGCCACAGCGATCCTCACGCGGCGTTTGTCGGGGGCCTTGATCCGTGCGCCGATCCAGGCGTCGTTGACCCACAGCCGGGCATCGATACGGTCGCCGGTGGCGGCGAAGACGCGCCGATTCAAGAAGGCGTCCCAGATCGCTTCACGCGTGAGGGCCGTGGCGAAGACGCCCAGCCGGCCGTCGCCATGGCTGCCCGGATAGGCACTGTGATGATCGGTGGAGGCGATGATGCCGAAGCAGTGGCCCAGGTCCCAGCCCGCTTCCGCGGTGCTGCCCGCATCGCGCGGGCCCATGTCGTGCAGCATCGGGTAAGGGGCCGACTCGCTCTCGGAACAGCCATGCAGCGAATAGATCTCGACGAAGGGGGATTGTTCCGGGCGGAAGTGTTGCCAGTCGATGCCGCGATAGCCCGCGGCGTAGCCGATGTGGTGCGGAATGACGATGGCCCCTTGCGCGCAGGCACGGGCACGCAAAGCGGGCAGATCGGCAGCATCCAGCAGGGCCAGGTCCGGCCCCTGGCCATAGACGTTGTGGTCGCCGTACTTCAGCGAATGCCATTCATACGAGGGGAAGGCGATGAAGCGGCCCGGCGTGGTGGCCGCTGCCTGCATTTCTAACAGCTTCGACCAGTTGCGGGCCAGCCTGGCAAAGCCCTCGGTGTGGTAGTCGATGATCTCGCCATAGCGCGCGCGGTCGGTCGGCATGTCGGGCCAGAAGGCGTGCCCGGTGACCGTGCAAAAATCGAGCTGCTGTCGCGCACGCGCCAGCGCCTGGTCCACCGAACCGTGCCCATAGCTGATCGAGCAATGATTGTGCAGGTCGCCCCAGTAGAGCTGGTACATGCGCCGTCCTTCACCCGTCATCTGGCTGAGGGCCCTGGACTACTTCTACGGGTAAACAATGGATTTCAAGGGGAGCTGGCCAGCGCTGCGTCGTCTTCCTTCTGGCGTTCCTGGACGATGACGACCCAGCCGGTATCGCGGACCCTGCCCGCGCGGCCCTTGACCAGGACGGGCTCGAAGGCGGCCAGCCAGCGCGTCGGGCTGTCGGGCTGCGTCGGGTCCTGGTAGTCGCGAACCAGATAAGCAGTCCGCGCCGGGGTTTCCAGTAGACTCTGTTTCTCCCACGAGAGTTGCTCGAAGTCGCGGTCTTCCTCCAGTCGGCGCGTGCGCAGTTCTTCGAGTTCAACGACGCGCTCGTGGGCCAGCCGATAGATCGGCAGGTTGATTTCCTGCCCTTCGGCTTGCTTGAGTCGCGCTTCGGCCATGAGCGGGTGATGCAGAATGAGCCCGCGGCGGGCCGTGTCTTCCAGCCAGTCCTCCGTGGTCTCGGCCAGCACGACGATCTGGTCTTCACTGAGCCCGACTTGCAACGAGCTGAAGCGGCCCAGCTCCACCGTCATGGCGAGAATGCCCAGCGTCTCACCATCCGAGTCCCAGATGGGCACCGAGAAGGCAATCATCTGGTGCAAGGTGGCCATGCTTTCGAAGGCCACCGAACGATGCACCTGGGTGATGGGTGGCACGCCCTTGGCCTCTGCCACGGTAAGATCGCGGCCCAGACCGTGGAAGTAATCGCGATAGGCGAAATTGAGCCCGATGGTGTTGGCCGCCGGACTGCGTGCCAGTTGCACGCCTTGCTGATCGGTCACAAACCAGCTCGAAGCCTTCACGTTGCTGTGAAACTGCTGCTGCCGCTTCTCGATCCATGCTTGCAGGGCACGCTGATCGTCAGGGGCGAGCGGCCCGGCACTGGCTATGGTCAGGATGCGTACCAGCTCGGGGTCGGCGGCCTGCTCGCTGAGAATATGCCAGCGCAGGTCGATCTCGTTGGCGATCGAGCGGGCCGCAAACCGCGCCGCCACCTCGATCGACTGATCGCGCAGATCGTCCACCGCCAGGCGGGCCGCATGCTCCTGATCCGCATACCGTGCGAGCAGCAGGGCCGCGATCAGCGAGGTGACGATGACTGCCGCGCAGGCGGTCGCGAAGGCCATCGTGTAGGTGCGATGCCGTCTCGCCCAGCGCGTCAACTGCTGCGTCCATGGCTCCACGTAACAGGAGACCGGTTCGTTGGCCAGAAAGCGTTGCAGATCGGCAGCCAGTTCGCGGGCATCGCCGTAACGGTCTTGTGGATCCTTGGCCATGGCATGGCCGCAGATGGCCTCGAGGGCGCGGTTGGCACCGGCCGAGCGCTTGCGCGCCCGCGGCGTCGGGCCAGTGATGATCTTGTTGATCACATCGACCGTCAGCTTGCCGTCGTGGGGGGGTTGCCCGGTGATAATCTCGAAGAGGATGGCGCCCAGGCCGTAGATGTCGGTACGCGGGCCGATCAAGTCGGCGCGGCCTTCCGCCTGTTCCGGCGCCATGTAGGCCGGTGTCCCCAGGATCCGGCCGGTCATCGTCTCCGTGGGGGCAACGTGTGCCGAGAGCGAGATGCTGTCTTGCGAGCTGTCGTCGGGCTGATCGACCATCTTGGCCAGCCCCCAGTCGAGGACCACCACTTCGCCGAAGTTGCCCAGCACGACGTTGTCGGGTTTGAGGTCGCGATGAATGACGCCGCGTGAATGGGCGTAGGCCACGGCCTGGCAGATGCTGACGCAGGCTTCGAGGAGTCGGCCGAACTCGACGGCCCGTTCTTCTTCAGCCCTCCGATGCATTTCCTCCGGGAGACGAATGTAGTCGATGGAACGCGTCTCCCCGAGCCGGCGATGATACTCGGCGATTTTTTCGCGCAGCGTCTGCCCGCGCACCAGCTTCATGGTGTAAAAGGGCCGCCCGTCGTCCTGGCGCTGTGAAAGCTCGTAAACCGGTACGATGTTGGGATGTTCGAGCTGTCCGGTTACCTGGGCCTCGCGAACGAAGCGGCGCCAGGCTTCGGGCTGACTGGCCTGCTTCGGTCCAATCTCCTTGAGGGCCACCTCACGCTCGAGCAGCTTGTCGCGCACCACATAGATGCAGCCCAGGCCCCCCTCGGCGTGCAGATCTTTGCGCTCATAACGACCCGACGAGTCGAGCTCCAGCTTGTTCATGACCCCTCCGGGCGAAACCTTTCGATATCGTTAGTTTCGCAGCAGCCTGGTCCCGACACAATACCACCCGGCAACTTCTTGCGTTGACTGCGCCCGCAGCCTATCCTGGAAGGATTGAAGGAGTTGCCTCCTCACCTGGCGCGCCTGACGATACTTTCCAGTCACCGAGGGAGAATCATGCCCATCGCCTTTTCGTGCGCATGCGGGAAACAGTTGCGGGCACAAGACAACTGTGCCGGGCAGCCCACCAAGTGCCCCGCCTGCGGCCAGCCGTTGACCGTTCCGCCCGCCAATCAGTCTGCTCAGCCCATCGCAGCCAAGCCGACTTCGCCGCCGCCCGCCGCCTGGGTGAACGAGGTCCCCACGCTGGACCTCGTCCGCAAGGGCAACCCGATGAAAAAGTACTTGCTGGCAGGCGGACTGGCCCTGGGCGCCGTGCTGGCTGTTGCTGCCGGCTGGTCCGTCCTGGGCGGCAAATCCTCCACCACCGACAATAACACCGAAGCAGGCGACAAGGACAAGCAAGCCAGCAAAGACGGCAAGCCCTCCCAGTCGGACGAGCAGCTCACCACCATCACGCCCGACGGCTACGCCTTTCGCATGCCGGTCCCCGGCTACAACATCCCCATGGACGTTTCCGTCTGGAAGGGGCATTTCCAGATCAAACGCATCGACTACGAGAAGGACATGCATCGCCTGGTGTTTCTCTTGCAGACGGACCGACCCTTTGCCTTCACCGACGACGGCTTCACCGCCCCGATGCGCTTCTACGATGCCGATAGCGTCAGCATGGTGGAGCAGCCGAATCTCAAGTTCGAGCACAACATCACGACCTTGCAGCCGGGCGAACGGACCCGCCTCTATCTGACCTTGCCCGACGACGAGATCCTGAAGAAGACCAAGTCGGCCAAGGCCGTCCTGAAGGGTTTTTTCACCAAGGACAAGTAACCCGCGACTCACTTTTCCTCGATGCGATAGAGGTGGCTGTCGCTGCGCAGCAAGAGCGACTTGCCGGCGACGGCGGGCGAGGCGCGCAGCTTGCCGTCGAGCGCATTGACCGCCAGCACCTTGAACTTCGGGCTGGCGGCAATCACCGTGGTGCGGCCATTTTCGTCAGGAAAGTAGATGCGGTCCGCAACGGCGATCGGCGAGGCCGAAACCGGACCGTTCAAGCGTTCTTTCCAGATCACCTTGCCCGTCTTGGCCTCGATGCAGCTGGCCACGCCTTTTTCGGTGCAAACATAGATGTGTTCGCCCACCAGCACGGGCGACGACAGGCCCGGGATCCCCTGGGCCAACCGCCAGTCGATGTGGCTCGCGCTCACGTCGCCCATGCCAGTCGGCTTGACGGCAATCAGTTCGATGGCGCCGTAGCCCGCGTTGAGAAAGACCAGCCCGTGGCCGCACACCGGGCCGGATACGTTGGACCAGCCCTTGTAGGTGATCTTCCACAGTTCGCGGCCTGTCACCGGGTCGTAAGCATACGCGGCGCGGGCGCCTGGGCTGATGAGCTGGTCGTGCTCTCCCACCTTGGCGATGACCGGCGTCACATAAGCCTTGCGCTGATAGGGGACCGTGTTCTTGAAGTCGGCAGTGCGTTGAGTCTTCCAGATCGTCTTGCCCGTCTTGCAATCGAGGGCCGCCAGGTACTGCACGTCCTGGCCATCGCAGGGAATGAAGAGCAAATTCTTGTAGAGCAGCGGAGAGGAGCCGGCCCCTTCCTTGTGATCCAGCTCGAGGTCGCGGCGTTCCCAGATCTTCTTGCCGTCGGCGGTGTTCAGGCAAGCCGTGCCGTAAGTGCCGAAGTGGACGTAGAGACGGCCCGCTTCGATGATGGGAGTCGGCGAGGCATAGCTGCTGCCCTCCACGATCTTCGGCTTGGGCTCGGCCACGTCGAAGACCTTGATCTTGCGCAGCAGCTTGCCGGTGTCGAGATCGAGCTCGAGGGCAAAGAGTTCCTTGCCCTCCGCGGTGGCCGTGGTCAGCCACACGCTCTTGCCCCAGACCACGGGCGAGGACCAGCCGTGCCCGGGGAGCGCCGTCTTCCAGACGACGTTCTTGTCTTCGCTCCAGCGAAGAGGGACTTCCGCAGCGTCGCTGTGGCCATCCCCATTCGGCCCGCGAAACGCTGGCCAGTTCGCTCCGGAAATGCCAGCCAGCAAGACCAAGACAGAGATCGTTCGCGTCTTCATTGCCCTACTTTCGCAACGACTTCCACGGTTCTTCCTGGCTGACGTCGACAAGAGCTGGGCCCGTGATCTTGGCGGGCGAGAGGATGGCCAGCAGGTGCAACGTCTCGCTGCCGATATTGTAGCTGCCATGCACCATGTCCATGGGGATGTGGGCCACGTCGCCCGCCTTGAGGATCTTCTGCTCGCGGTCGACCCATTGTTCGCAGGTGCCATCCAGCACGTAGATGAGTTCCTCCATCTCGGGGTGGCGGTGGAAGGCGTGCCCCAGCCCGGGCGGGATGTGCACGCGAACCAGCAAAAGCTTTTCGGCCTCGACCAGGTCGGGCCGGCACAGCCAGTCGTGCGGCCCCCAGGGCAGCTCCTCGACCTTCATCTCTTTCTCGGTCACGAATCGCAAGGCGGGCATGATGTCTCTCCTGATTTCGATGATCAAGTAGCTACTCTTTCACCGGCGCGATGCGAAGCCCGGCGGGGACCAGGAACCGTTCGGCAAGATCGAACAGCCCTTGCACGATGAGGGCGAGGATCGCCGCGGGCACGGCCCCTTGCCAGAGGATCATCGCGCGGTCATTGAGCGTCAAGCCGGTGACGATCGGTTGCCCGAAGCCGCCGGCGCCGATCAGCCCGCCCACGGTGGCCGTGCCCACGTTGATCACCGCCGCCGTCTTGATTCCGGCCAGGATCGTGCGCGCTGCCAGGGGCAACTCGATACGCCACAGCTGAGCGATGGCGGGCAAGCCCAGCGCTTCCGCCGATTCGCGCAGGTTGTTGGGGATATCGCGCAGCCCGGTGTACGTGTTCCGCACGATCGGCAGCAGGCTATACAGAAACAAGGCCCCGATCGTCGGCAGCCCGCCCAGGCCAAGCAGCGGAATCATGAAAACGAGCATCGCGAGCGAGGGAATCGTCTGCAGGATGCCAACCGCGGCCAGCACGACATGGCCCACGGCCGCGTGGCGGGCCGACACGATGCCCAGCGGTACCGCGATCACAATCGCCCCCAGCAGCGAGACCGCCACCAAGAAGACGTGCTGCCGCGCGTGGACCAGCAATCGTGTCCAGACCGTGGATTCGCTCACGTTCACGTGGACGCCGAGTTTCTGGGCCAGGAACGCGGCGGCCACGCTCTCGGGCGCCCGGCGCAGTTCGTCAACTTGCCCGTTGAGCGCGATCATCTCGTGCTCGTTGATCTGCCCTTGCAGCCGGAACATGGCCTTGAAGGCGTGCGGGACTCTCTTCGCGGCGTCCTGCCGGTAGAGGATGACCGCCTCGTACTTCGGGAAGAACTTGAGGTTGTCCTCGAGCACGCGCAGGTGCAGCTTGGCGATCTTGGAATCGGTGGTGTAAAGCTCGATGGCATCGAGCTTGCCGGAGCTGAGGGCCCCGTAGAGCAGCCCGTGCTCGTAACCCTGCGGATGGAAGGGCAAGTCATAACGCCGCTTGAGAGCCTCCCAGCCGTCCGCCGTGCGTCCCATGAACTCGTTGCTGAAGCCGAGCCGCAAATCGGGATGCTTCGCCAGGTCGGAAATCGTGCGGATGCCCAGACGGGCCGCCGTCTCTTCCTTCATCCCGATCGCATACGAATTGTCGAAGCCGAGCGACT
>JBFWSD010000049.1:0-13828 GCA_050248575.1 Gemmataceae bacterium | reverse complement strand
CACGGCCAGGTCGGGCCCGCGGGCAGGATTCTCGTCCGCGGCCCGGACGCTCGCAGCGGCACCGACGCTTGCGGCTCCGCCCACCCAGGCACCGTGCTTCAAGAATTCTCTTCGTGTCGTCATGAGTGATTCTCCGGGTTCACGCCTGCCCGTGCTCGCCTCTGCGCGGGCCAGCGTTACTCGTCGAGCAGGAACTTGATCCAGCGGTCGAGCTCGGCCTCGGTCTTGTCGCCATAGCCAAGCAGGACCAGGCGCACAGTGCCCTTCTTGTCGATGAGCATGAAGTAGGGCAGCGTGCTCACCGCAAAGCGATTGCTGAAGTCGCCCCCCTGTTTCTCATCGAGCACCACGCAGGTGTGGGGCAGACGATGAAACTTGATGTAAGCTTGCAGGCTGGCCTCTTCTTCCTTCGGCGTGAGGGGCTGCTTGGGCCGCACCACCTGCCCCTTGCCCAGGTCGAACTGGTGCAGCTTGTAATAGCGCGTCAGGCTGACCGTGGTGAGCCCCTTCTCGGCATAGCGGCCCGCGACCTTACGCAAGGTGGGCAGCGATTCCTTGCAGTGCGGACACCAGATCGCCCAGTAGTTGACCAGCACGACCTTGCCCTTGAGCTGATCGAGCGCGGCGGGTTCTCCTTGCAGCGTGACGTAGTCGCGGAAGTCGGCGGCCGGCGCCGCCTTGCCCACCAGGGCCTTGCCGTCCGCCCGCGCAGCCAGCGGGCAACAGGACAGACACACCAGCAACCCAGCCGCAATCAGCCTACGCGTCATGTCAGTCCTCCCGGGTTTCGTATTCGTCCTCGCGACGTTTTTCTTCCAGGCACTCGATGAAGTCCTTGCGCTGCAAGCGGATCAGCTCGACGACGTCGGCGCCATCGCGACAGCGCTGGGCCGCCAGCTTCAGCTCGATCAAGGTCGGCAAGTTGACCACATGATACTTGTCGATCCGCTCGCGCACCACTTCGGGGTCAGGAAAGGCGAGCGGGCCCGGTTTGCCCGACCCGGGAAAGCGGCCCGTGACGAGGATATCGATGGATACCCCGCTGAGCCGGTCGACAAAACGGCGCGGCCGTTCGGTGGCGTCGTATTCCTCGCCCACGAAAGCAGCCCGGAACGCGGCAGTGGTCTTGCGCGTGGTCATTGGTTCAAATCTAACCCCGCCCGTCGGCGGCGACCATGGGAATCTCGATTGGTCTTTCCTGACAATTGCCATGTGTCCGCTGCCTCGCCAACCGCGTTCTCGAATTCGGTTCCGCATCAATTTCCGCTGCACGGTGCTCCACCAAAACCTCGCTGAACCAGCACAGCACAGCAAGGAAAGCTCCATTTGCGCAATGGAGGCCTATTTCTGAACGCTCTTAGCCCTTGCAGAATTCTGCTTTGCGCCAAGACACCGGTCCCGAAAAGCAAAAAGTGCGCAAACAAACGCCTCAAGTCACGCTCGTCAAACGACATTCGCATCTGGTTGTGACACGGAGCGACACTGGTTGACCGATCATTCGACACCTCCCGTTCCGTGCGCAGCGGGCTAATTTCCAATAATCCTGCGCCGGGTCGGGGAAAAGTACGTGTCATGCTTGTCTGTCCGTGAACGGACTGCTTGCACACTTCGCTTGCACAGAAAGCCAGTTGTGCTAATCGCCTCAGGTCATTGCAGCTTGAAGACTTCAGGCGAAACTCGCCGAATCGCGAGTGTGCAAGCCCCCAGGCCGTGGTCCGCGTGTTCATGTCGTAACTTCTTATTTCCATATGACTTCTGTTTCCGACACGGATTCGGCAGCGCCCCGCAACGGCGCACCTTTCACCACGTTTGGACCGTTCATCACCCACACGCCTGCGCTCGCAGCGGTGCGATTTACAATTATTCTGCACCGGGCGGCTCGAAAGTACGTGTCCCGCTTGTCTGTCGGATCGCCCCTGCCGGCAACGCCTGGGCGGGCCAGTGCTCGCGAAGCGAGATGACGCCGCACCGTGGAGCTGAAGTCCCGCCCGGCACGGACGAGCGTTGAAGCTCTCACGCCTTGGCGAGGTTGATCCAGACAACTGTCACCTGCGCCCGTCGGTCTCGATTGGTCTTTCCTTGCCTGCCCGGATTCGTGACAATCGCGGGCGACGGACCATTTTGGGAGAGGGACTGCCATGCGCCCGCTGCCTCTTCTTCTGGCGTTGATGATTTGTCTCTTCATTTCCGTGCGGGCCGCGACGGTATTGCCCAGCGAGGATGTCGAGCAGCCCGAGTTACGTTTCCAGTTCGAACGGAACGAGCTCTTCTTGAGGGACGGTGTGGTCGTCGCGCCCGGCGGCAAGCGCCTCGCATTCACGCATGTAGGTTATACGCGCATTGTCGAACGAGGGGGCAACGAGATTGCCCGCGCTGGCTTCGGCAGCCTCGCTGAGTTCATGACCTTCTCACCCGACGGCAACAGGATGGCGATTGTCGCGCGTCCTGGGCACATCGGTGATCCTCCCTTCAGCATCCGGATCAGGGAAATCAACAAGGGCAAAGTGCCTCTTTTGCGCGAACTGAAAGTCGACGCGCCTTACTGCCCGCGGGGCCATCTCATGCATGCCAGCTTCTCGGCGGACGGCAAGCGGCTGGCCGCCGGCACCGATCTTGACGTGGTCCTGGTCTGGGATGTGAACACGGGGAAGCTGCTGCGCCGCTTCGTGGGGGGCGTCGCCGTCCACTTCACGCGCAATGGCAAGACCCTGATCGCCGTCACGCACGACGGACTGGTGCGTCGCTTCGATGCCGACACTTACCGGCCGCTGGCGGCCGATCCGAAGGAGCGGCGTGACTTCCACTATGTACTGGAGGCTGTGTTCAGTGCCAATGACGAGCGTGTGGCCCTGAGCGACGGGCACAGTGTCGTCATCAAGGATCTGTACACCGGCGAGACGGTACAGCGGATCAAACTGACGGGGGCTTATGGGCAGCTACAATTCCTGTCCCCCGACGGCAAGATCCTGGCCGTGGCCGGCACCGGCCTGCACTGTTATGACGTGGCCAGCGGCCGAACGCTGGGCTGGCTACCCAAGGCCGTGCAGCAAACGGGGCACGGCAGTTCGGTCGCCTATCGTGAGGGAGACCGTTTCGTTGTTGTTGATCTCAAGCGAGCTTTGTCGCGCTTGCAGCCCTGCCCGGCGCCGGTGCGGGCCAGTCCCGAGGTGCCCGTGACCGCCAGGCTGGTGGCACGACGCGACACTTACACGCTCGACCTGTCTGGTGAAGCGGTCCAGCAACTGAGTGAGGACATCCAGCGCTTTCGCCCCTTCACTGGCCACCCTGAGGTGGACCTCTTGCTGGTGCTCGAGAACACGGGGACAGAGGTCGTCGAACTCGACCCAGAGATTCGCACTTGCGAGCCCGATCTCTATCTCGAAGGGCCGGGAGCCTTGAACTGCCCGCCATACTCGGTGCAGACAGCAATTGATGGCTTGGAAGGGGAGCGACCCCGGCCGATCAAACTGCTGCCGGGCCAGAGCCTGTCAATCCCCATCCACTTCACCAGGAGCGAGACGCGCCCCTACTGGCTGCTGCCCGGCACGTACACGATCAGCGGTCGCTTGCATTTTTCGATGTCCCCCGCACCGGCCGGCGTCGATCGACACGGCAATGACATGTGCTTCGTTTCCATGCATCTCGAGCCCGTGAAGGTGAAAGTGCTCGCGAAGCGAGATGACGCTGCACCGTGGCCGCTTCGACTGCGCCGCCGCCCAGGAGCTGAAGTCCCGCCCGGCACGGACGAGCGTTGAAGCTCTCACGCCCCGCTTGCCAGGGCCAGGGCGCCGTGGAGCACCACTTCTTCACCCAGGTCGGCGGGCACGATCTCGTAACAGTCGGCGAACGGTTGAAAGACGCGCTCGGCCACCTTCTGCCGTAGCGGGTTGAAGAGGAGCTTCTCGCCCATGAGCGCGACGCCGCCGCCGATGACGATCCGCCGCGGGCAGGTCAGGGCTATCACCTGGCAGATCCCTTCCGCCAGCGCGTTCCAGGCGCGGTCGAGAATGTGGCGCGAAAGTTGGTGCCCGCGCGAGGCCAGGTAGGCCACGTTCTCGGCGGTGATCGACTCGGCGTCGCCGTGCCCCGCGTCGAGCAGCCAGGAGTCGGCGTTCTGGCGGGCGTATTGCTGGATGGCCCAGCCGCTGGCGAGGTGCTCGATGATGTCGTGCTCTCCCGCGCCGTTGCAGACGCGAAGGTGGCCGATCTCGCTGGCGCCCTTGCCGGCGCCGCGATAGATGCGGCCGTCGATGATGAGTCCGCCGCCGATGCCCGAACCGATGGTGATGTAGAAGACGGGCGCGTGGCCCTTGCCCGCGCCGAAGCGGGCCTCGCCCAGCCCGGCCACGTCGGCATCGTTGCCCAGCACGGCGGGCAAGCCAAGCAGTTCGGAAATCCAGCGGGCCAGCGGGAAATCGTCCCAGCCCGCGATCTGATGCGACTTGATCACGGCCTGCCGAGCATCATCGACCGGGCCGCCGAAGCCGACGCCGACTCCCTTGAGGCGGTCGCGCGCCAGCTTCGCTTGCTCGAGCAGCAGCGGCATGGCCTCGATAATCTGCTCGCGAATGCCATCCGCCCCGCGGGCCGGATCGACGCTGCCCCGCCAGAGGGCCGCGAGCTTGCCGTCGCCACGGCCCAGGCCAAGCTGAAGCTTGGTGCCGCCGATTTCAATGCCGAGAAACATCGCTGCAATCTTCAGCCTTCCTGAACGCCCCAGACGCGCAGGCAGAAGCCCTCCATGTCGAGATCTTCCCCCTTGGCCTCACCCGGGCCGCCGCGATCGATGCCCACACGCACCAGCAACCACATGCTGGCGGGCTCGCCCGCGTGATCGTAACCGTTGCAATCCACGTCGGCTTCGAGCAGCCAGCGCCAGATGCGGCGCTCTTCGTGGCCGCCGTCTTCTTGCCAGCCCTTGAGCACACGGGCCATCGCCTGCACTACCGTCTTCCAGGTCTTGGGATCGCGAATGTGAACATGGCGTTCGTCCGGTCCTTGTTCGACCTTCAGCCCGGACGACACTGCCTCGAACAGGCGGTGTTCCAGATGGGCCGCCCGCCACGGCGACCAGAGGTAAACGGTCACTTCCGGCGTCTCGAACGTCAAACCATACAGATCAACCCGCATCGCTGATTCACTCCGACAGACTGCTCTCGGCAAGCGGAGGGCGTCAGCGCCCTGCCACGTTCGCCTCGGGGTTTCGCTCCCCTCGACTAGTTTATGCTTTATAGATTCGGACTGGAAGGCACCAAGGACGGGCCGCCCTGGCAGGAGATGGCTCAGCACGCGGGCAATCACGCCGTGCGTTTGCTGTCGGTAACCAGGAAGGGCTTGAGCGAGTCGCCCGTGTAGAAGATGAGGAAGGCGCGGCGGGGATTGTCGGCATCCCAGCGGACCTCGGCGCGGCAGCCGCTGCCCGCTTCTTGCGGGCCGGCAGCCAGGGCGGCGAGGTCGAACTGGTCGCCCCGCAGCAAGTAAACGCGGGCACGCTGTTGCCCGTCGCTGAACTCGAGCATGGCCACGCGCTTGCCCTTGTACTCGGTCAGGTAGTAGCCCTTGAGCAGGTCGAAATTGAAATCCTCGGGGGGCTGCACGCCGAGCTGATGATCGACCAGCCACTGGTCGAGCGAGTTGCGCGAGGGATTGATGAGCTGGGCGTACTCTTCCCCCTGGGCCTGGATCAGGTCGACGCTGACCAGCTGGTGGTTGCGATACCATTCGAGGCCGACCAGGGCGCCGATGAGCAAGGAGGCGGCGGCGGCCACGTAGAACGCTTGCCGGCGCAAGCGGCCCCGGCGTTCCGCACCCGTCTCGGCTTCGAGGCGTTCGTGCAGCTTCTCGCGGAGCAAGGGCGGAATGGGGACATCGACCATGGCCTGGGCAACGCGGCGTTCGAAGGCACGTTCGGCGCGGGCGACCTGGGCGCACTCGGGGCATTCGTGCAGATGGTGCTCGAGCGCCTCGGCTTCGCCGGCGTCGAGTTCCTGGGCACCTGGATGATCGAGGTGCAGCAGAATGCGGGCAGTCTTGCAGTCCATCACTTGCCCTCCGCGGGGTGGGCGGTAGGAGCAGCCGTCAGGCGGCTGCGTAGAAACGCCTTGGCCCGTGCCAGTCGCGACATCACTGTTCCGAGCGGCACTTCCATGTGTTCCGCGATATCACGATAACTGAAATCCTCGAAATAGAACAAGATCACCGGGGTCCGATAGACTTCGGGCAACTCGGCGAGGGCGCTTTGCAGCTGCTCGGGGTCGATGTCGGGGAGGTGCTGGGCGGCAGACTCCGCCGGCTCGGCCTGCCCTTCGAGCGAGACAAAGGACAGGTGTTTTTCTGCCCGCAGCCGGTGCAGGTAGCAGTTGCGCAAGATGCTGAACAGCCAGGCCTTGGCCCGGGCAGGATCGCGCAGCTGCTCACGCTTCCGATGCGCCTGGCAGAAAGCCTCTTGCGTGAGGTCTTCCGCATCGCTGGCCGAGCCCGCCAACCTGTAGGCATAGCGATACAGGGCCGCATAATGCTCGTCGACCAGCCGGTGCACGCTCCACGAACTGCCGGCATGCTCCATTTCGGCAACCTCTCCACTAGTTGAGAACCCGGGACGGGCGACCTTATTCCCGTTCGTCGTGGATTTCTTGAAATTTGCTGGTCGCAACCCCTGCCCGCCTCTACATTACGCTCGACGCTGCCAGGACGCCAGCAAGAAAGCAGCCCCTGCACTGTACTGGCGTTCCATCCCACGCTCGAGTTTTCCGGGAATATTGTCCCACCTCGCGCATCGTAGGTTGGTGAATCGCCTGATCGGGGGTCGGGCGGATCCACTCGAACACCACTCGAAAGGATGGACATCTGTGAAAAGGCTCCTGGTTCTCCTCCTTGGCCTCGGGCTCTTCATCGGCTGCCAGCCCAAGAAACCCGAAACCACCAAGCCCGACAACAAGCCGGGCAAAGACAAAGCCGACAAGGACAAGGCCGGCAAGGACAAAGACAAGGGCATGGCCGACAAGGACAAAGCCATGACCGACAAGGACAAGGCCCCGGCGGACAAGGACAAGGCCCCCGAGAAGGACAAAGACAAGGACAAGGCCCCCGAAAAGGACAAGGCCCCCGAGAAGGACAAGGACAAGGACAAGGCCCCCGAGAAGGACAAGGACAAGGACAAGGCTCCTGAGAAGGACAAGGACAAAGACAAGGCTCCTGAGAAGGACAAGGCTCCTGAGAAGGACAAGGACAAGTAAGCCAGTCCCGATGCAGTTACCGGTTCTCCGGTGTATCACAACGAGTTTCCCCGGTCCCTGTTTCCGGGTTCACTGTTTCGTTACTTAATTCGAAAGGATGGACGCTGTGAAGAGACTGCTTGCCCTGCTGGTTGCCATCGCTCTGGTGGTGCCGGCCACGTTCGGCACGATCGGCTGCAGCAAGTCGGCTGACAAGGACAAGGCCGCCGCTGACAAAGGTAAGGACAAGGACAAGGATAAGGACAAGGACAAGGACAAGGCCGCTGCCGACAAGGACAAGGACAAGGCGATGGCTGACAAGGACAAGGACAAGGACAAGGACAAGGACAAGGACAAGTGAGCTTGTCATCCTGTCTGTGATCAAAAGGGTCGGCCGTGTCACGCGTGCCGGCCCTTTTCTCATTTCCGGAGCCACTCGCGATGATCCGTTTTGTGCTGCTTCTCGTCGGGGCCATGTTCCTGGCCGCCGCGCTGGGCTGCGGGCAGCCCACCAAGGGGGTCAACAAGGACAAAGACATGCCCGTCGCCCCCGACAAGGAAAAGGAACCGGACAAGAAGTAAGTCGCTATCCGGAACTACCAAGAAGCCCGGCTTCTTGAAACTCGAGAGCGTGAAAAGCGCGGAAAACCTGGAAGCCGGGCTGCTTGTCCCGCACTCCGGACAGCCTCTATGTCCCTTGCCGCGAAGCGGCCTAAGAACTGCATGCGCTTCCTGCCAACGCACTTGCGGCTCCGCCCCGACCTCGGCTGACTCTCTCCCAGCGTTTGGTTAGAATAATAGAAGAGGGGAAAGATCAGGGAAGGAACGCGCCGCGCGCGCTGCCTCTCTGCGCCGGCGCTGTCGCATCGACGACAAGGGAGAGTCCTGTCATGTCTGAAGCGGTCGCGGAACTGAAGGCACCGGAACAGCAACAGTATCAGCCTCTCGCCCTGTTCGAGAACTCGCCCACCTTTCGCATGGCCTGCCGGCAGCTCGAGCAAGTGGCCGAGTTCATCGATCTCGACAAAGGTGTGCTCGAACGGCTCAGCCTGCCGCGCCGGGCCATGGTGGTCAGCATTCCCATTCGCATGGAAGACGGCCGCACCGAGGGCTTCATCGGCTATCGCGTGCAGCACAGCTTGACCAGCGGCCCGGCCAAGGGCGGGCTGCGCTACCATCCCAGCGTCGACATGGGCGAAGTGGCCGCCCTCGCCATGTGGATGTCGTGGAAGTGCGGCATCATGAACCTCCCCTTCGGCGGCGCCAAGGGAGGCATTGCCTGCGATCCATCCCGGATGAGCCGGGGCGAGCTGGAGAGACTGACGCGCCGCTTCACCGAGGAAGTGCTGAACATCATCAGCCCGCGCTCGGACGTGATGGCCCCCGACCTGGGCACCGACGAACAGACCATGGCCTGGATCATGGACACCTACTCCATGAAAGTAGGCTACGCCTGCCCGGAGATCGTCACGGGCAAGCCAGTCGAACTGGGGGGCTGCGTCGGCCGCCGCGAAGCCACGGGCCGCGGCGTCGTCTACTGCATCATGGAAACCTTGAAGGAACTGAACGTCAAGCCGCAAGAGGCCACGGCCGCCGTGCAGGGCTTCGGCAACGTCGGCTCGGTGGTCTGCCAGGAACTCAACATCCGCGGCGTGCGCGTCATCGCCGTCGGCGACCGCACCGGGGCCATCTATCGCCGCGAAGGCATCGACGTCAACGGGCTGATCCGCCACGTGGCCAGCGGGCTGCCCCTCGCCGATTTCCCCGCTGCCGAGCGCATCCCCGAGGATCAGCTGCTGACGATGCAATGCACGATCCTGGTGCCCGCGGCCCTCGAGCGGGTCATCACGGAAGAGAACGCGCCGAAACTGCGCTGCCGCGTTCTGGCAGAAGCGGCCAACGGCCCCACCACGCCGGAGGCGGATCGCCTGCTGGTCGACAGCGACATCTTCATCATCCCCGACGTGCTCTGCAACGCGGGCGGCGTCACCGTGTCGTACTTCGAGTGGGTGCAAGACCTGCAGCAGTTCATGTGGAGCGAGAACCAGGTCAACCAGAAGCTGGAAGAGCTGATGCTGAAGGCGTTCGACCAGGTACAGGAGGTGGCCCTGGCGCGGAAGCTGCCGATGCGGATGGCGGCCCTCAGCCTGGGCGTGCAGAAGGTGGCCCGCGAGAAGCTCCGCCGCGGGCTGTATCCGTGAGCATGGCGAGCGAACGGGGCGGGAGACCGGCGTCTATTTTGCTATCAGGCGAGCGGGGCGTGCTCTGGATTTGGCGAGCCGGGAGCGTAAGCTCCCGGAGGAAATCGCCGCCCTCTCTCCGGGGGCTGTCGCCCCTGCTCGCCAAGCTGCGCAACTTTTACCCGTAAGCCAAGTCCGAGTAAAGCACCGTACAAGCGCAGGTGAACGTGACCGAGTTGTCACGCGTTGGCGGGTCGCAGTCCGGGCGGACACTGGCGGAAACGGCGATGACGCTGAAAGGGCGTCTCATGCCGAAGTGCGCTTCGGTGCCAGCCTGGCGCCGAGTATCCCGCATGGGACGTACAAGACCAGATCTGCGACCGCGAACCAAAGCGGACGGGGAATCGACATGACGTTGACGATTCCGCCGATCAAGAACAAGCCGCCCACGATCGTACCCAAGACGATCGGCGAGCGCCTGGCGAACAGTGCCGCCACGAATCCACCAACTAGCGCGCCGCCAGCATGCGCCGCGAGGATCACGAAGAAGGCAGCCGTTGGCAATGACTCGACGTAGGCCTTCAGCGTCGCCGGATCGGACAGGTCAGCTCCCTCTGGAGGAGGGAACATCACCCAGGACAGCATGATAACGCCCATGTTGAACACGCCACCGGCAAGCGCACCGCCGATGACGGCCACGATGCTTCGGAACATCCGTGATCTCCTGATTCGACTTTGAACAGCAAGGCCGTTTTTATGAAACGCCGCGAGCGAGTGGTAGGTGCGATCCGCGCCGCAGTCCTCCGGGCCGTGATGCTCCCGGCTCGTCGGACTAACCAAATCGCACCAGCAAGATCAGCGAGGCCACGGCCATCACCAGCCCGGCGATCTCGTAGTAGTTGAGCGTCTCGCGGAAGACAACCACGCCCAGCGAGGTGAGCAGCACGATCATCGACACCGAGTAGACCACGCTCACGGTGGCCAGCTTCAAGTGTTTCAGCACGAAGACCCAGCCGAAGGCGGTCGAGGCATAGACCACGAAACCCAGCAAGAACCAGCGCGACCGCAGGGCATTCTCGTGTGTGCTGGCCATTTTCAGAAAGTAATCGCCCAGCACTCCTACGGCGCTGAAGCCAATCGTCACCAGCACGGCAAGCATTTCTTTGCTCATGGACGCAATCTCTCCGGGGAATGAACCAGCCCGGCGCAACGGCACGTGCGCGGGCAGTGGACCGAAACGATCTCGGCAAGGATGGGAGTCGCTAGCCGAACTGAGCCACGGTGTGCCCGCCCTCGGGCAGGTGGGGCAAGTTCGCGGCGGCTTCTTCGGCACTGGCGGACATGAAGTGGATGCGGTCAAGCTCTTCGACGTCGGCTGGCGACAGCTGGTTTCTCTTCACCATGCGCGATCTCCTGAGCGGTGTTCCCTCCATTATAGCTCACCGCGGATGCGCGGACGAGATCCTCGCAGACAGACACAACTGACATACAGTTCTTCCCTGCCCGGCGCAATATCAAGGGAAAACGCCCGCCTGCACGACCGCCGGCGGCAGAATCAAGGGTTTCGCCAGGTCGGTTGCACACTCCGATTCTGGCGGTTTTCGCCCCAAGCTTCTGTCGTTTAGAGAATAGTGGCGATTCCACAACAGCCGTCAGTGTGCAAGGGAAGTGTGCAAGTAGTTATGCCTGGGGATACTGCCACGGCTTGCGATAGTCGCGGCGGAGGAGCTTGCTGGCTTCGGCATCGTTGACGATGGCCTCCTTGTTGCCGTCCCAGGTGAGGCTGCGGCCCGCCTTGAGGGAGAGCATGCCCAGCAGGCTCAGGGTGGAAGCGCGATGGGCTTGCTCGATGTCGGCCGCCGGCTTGCGGTTCTTGGCGATGGCGGCGAGGAAGTCGGCCCAGAGGAGCTTGATGTTATGACCGTCTGGTTCTTGCAATTGCGACTTTTCGTGTATGGTGGGTTTCTTGGCGTCGGCGGGATAGAAGGTCCAGCCGTCGCGCCAGCCCATGTGGAAGGTGCCCTTGGTGCCGTAGAAGTAACAGCCGATCGAGTGTTTCTCGGCGTTGTTGCCCGCGAACTTGCGATGCTCCCAGGTGGCCACGAACTTGTCGAACTGGAAAACGGCCACCTGCGAATCGGGCGCGTCGGTGGTCTGTTCTTTCTGGTTCAGGATGGCTGCCCCCGCGATGGGCCGCCCGCCGCTGCTGTAGATGCGCTTCGGATACTTCTCCTCGGTCCACCACAAGACCTGGTCGATCCAGTGGACGCCCCAGTCGCCGAGGGTGCCGTTGGCGAAGTCGAGGAAGTTGCGCCAGCCGCCCGGATGGATCTTGCGATTGAAGGGCCGCATGGGCGCCGGGCCGCAATAGAAGTCCCAGTCGAGCCCCTTGGGCGGTTCGGCATTGGCGGACGCGTTTTCCGGCCCGCCGCGGCCCGCCACGAACATCCGCACCGCGCCGATCGCGCCGGCGTTGCCTTCCTTCAGGAACTTCATGCCCGAGACATGATGCGGGCCAATGCGCCGATGCAAGCCAACCTGCACCACGCGATCCGCTGCCCGGGCCGCGTCGAGCATCGCCTTGCTTTCCAGCACGGTGTGCCCGGTCGGCTTCTCGAGATACACGTTGGCCCCGGCCTTGAGCGCCGCGATGGCCGTGAGCGCGTGCCAGTGATCCGGCGTGGCAATGATCACGATCTCCGGCTTCTCTTTATCGAGCAGCTCGCGATAGTCCTGGTAAAGGCGCGGCTCGTCCCCGCAAGCGTCCTTGACCTGATCGGCCGAGACCTCGGCGGCGCTGGCATCCACGTCGCACAGGCCGACGACCTTGGCTTGCCCGGCGGCCATGGCCTCGTTGAGGATGTTCATGCCCCACCAGCCGCTGCCAATGAGGGCCGTCTTGTACTTGCGATTCTCCTGGCTCTTGAGGAGCGCGGGGAAGGTCAGCCCGGCGGCCGCACCGGCCAGAAAACCGCGTCGAGAGAGGATCATGTCTTCTCCATCAGGGTTGGTAAACAATGCCTCGATGGTAGAGCACCGACTCTCCAACAGCAAGAGTCGTCCTGGCCGCGGCGGCCGTTGCCGCCGACTTCGCCCGGGCGCCGGGCCCACTGGTCGCATTAAAGATTTCTATTATATTCTATAGGATCTGGGTAGCTACTCACCAGGGCGCTGCCGAAGATCCAGATCCACGTGGCGAGCAGGAGATCGACGGCGACCATCAGCAAGGCCAGCCTGAACTGCCATTTACTGGAATCACGCGCGGACCGAACCAGGAAGAACGGCATGTAGATGAGATTGCCAAAGTAGCAAACGTCGATGGCGATGGCTGCCCGAGATACGTCCAGGGCAGCGACGAGCCACATGCAGCCCGGCCAGAGTGCGAGGACCACGGCCCAGCCGAGCCAGCCCTGCCAATCGGCAATCGGCGCTCGTGAATCGGGAGGGTCCATTGGGTTCATGCGGGCTACCATACAGGTCGAAGCTATCGCACTGCCGTTGCAGGAAGGCCAGCGGGTGAACAACACGATTCAGACGAGCAGTGTCGTCGAGCGTCTGTCCGGAATGGTACCGTGGCTCGGCGACGAAGGACTGTGGGGAAGCCGTGACATTTGACGACCTCGCAGCTGGGGTGCCGATCTTCGTGGACCCCAACGACGCCTTGACCATTGCGGCATGCAAGACAGCGGGCTCACAGTTCTGGCCAGCCTCGACGCCGACTTCGACCGTGTTCCAGGGGATCACGCGTTACGCGCCGAGCTAGGCTCGAAACCTTAACGGCCACGCACACGATGCCTGGACCGACGTGCGTTCCTACATCTCCGCGGGTCCTTCCACGCCGCCGGTGAATTCTTCGTCGTGGGCCTTGTGGCCGACCAGGACCTCGGCGGTGTAGCCGCCCTTGCTGCGGAAGTAGAGGATCAGGAACAGATAGCCAATCGCCATCAGGGCGGGCACCGCCGCCGTGTAGATGAGGGCCATGCGGCCACCGTGCAAGACGGCGTTGTTGACCGGCTTGGCGTCTTCTGCGGCGTACTTCTTGTTGGCCTCCCACCAGTAGTAGAGCTGCCACAAGCTCTGGTCGCCGTTCAGGGGCTTCTTGGCGGCAACGAGATCGGTGATCTCCTTCTCGCTGTATACCTTGTCGGCCTTGCGCAACAGATCGATGTCGTTTTCGATCTGCAACTTGGGCATGTCGGTCTTGGCCCCCGATTTGATTTCTTCGCGTGCTTTGGTGTAGGCGTCGAGAATGGCCACCTTGGAACCGTCCAGCCCCCGGATGGCCGGGAAGAACAGGAAGCCGTTGGTATCGGGCGAGCGATAGCGCTCGTAGGCGGCGTTGTCCTTGGTCTGCAGTTCTTCGGTGGCGAAGTAGTCTTGCTTGTAGCCGATACCGGGGCCGCCCAACAAGCCAGCCGACAGCATGCCGACGCC
>JBFWSD010000048.1:0-13829 GCA_050248575.1 Gemmataceae bacterium | reverse complement strand
TTGGTCTTGCCGGCCTTGAACGGGCCGCGAATCTCGGCGGGCGCATCCGGCTTCATGTCCCACAAGTCCAGGTGGCTGGGAGCACCGAGATTGAAAATCATGATGCAGGCACGATCGCTATCCGCCTTGGCCTTGCCCGCGGCCTGGGCAGCCATGAAGTCGGGCAGCGTGAGACCGATAGCGCCCAGGGCGCCCACCTGCAACAGGTCACGACGGGTAACGCCGCCACGACCACGGTCACAGCATCTTGCTCCACCACGCGCTAGTAGCGTCAACATTCTCAGTCCCCGCTCAAAGTTGCTTGATCACACTTGGTTTGCTGTCGAGCTTCGGCTGGCCCTCACTTGTTCCATTCGGCCAACAGTTTCTTGATGCGATCGGCATCGAACTTGTCGGGCGTCGGGTAGTCCTGGTTGGCCATCAAGTCCTGGACCGTGAGCGCCTTGGAGGAAACACCGTCCTCGGGCACGTCAACCTTCGCCGTCCAGACGATGGCATTCAACATCAGCTTGCGGAACTGATCGTGGCCCCAGTTCCAGTGGAAATGTCCGCCGGTGAAGCCGAAGCCACGGCCGCCGTCAGGACGTTCGCTGGCCCAGGCCATGTGCTGTGGAACGCCCTTGTCGATTTCGTCGCGCACGAACTTGTTGCCGCTGTGCGACCCGTCCTGCCGATTGAGTGTGGTCTTGGGCGGCAGGTCCGTGAGGATGGGTGTGACGCCCTTCATCTCAGGGCGAAAACGCATGTGATAGTACCATTCGTCGTTGATCTGAAACGGCTTCACGCCGTGGGCAATCGGATGCTTGGGCAGGTTCTGGTAGTTCGCGGTCCAGTGCGGGTTGACCGACCAGTTGGTCTCGAAATAGCCGCCGGTCCAATCGAGGAAGGCGTCGCCCGATTTTCCCTTGGGGACTTCGACCCCGTAGTCAACGCAGACCAGGCCGACGCCCTTCTTCATCAGCTTGTCGATTTCGTCGAGATGACGATTGAACGGATGTCCGCCGCCGCCGTCGGCGTAGATGACAATGGCGGCGGCGTCCTGGAGGATCGACGGGTCCTTGGGCCAGCCCTCCGTGACCACGACGGCCTTGACGGCCAGCCCGCTTTCGTTCAGGGCCTTGGCCAGGAGCATGCAACCTGCCTTGTGCTCATGCGCACCATAGCCGTGACTGCGCGGCCCCGCGATCAGGACGATCTTCTTCACCTCGCCGTTGGCACTGGCACCCTTGTCGTCAGCGATCTTCTTGAGGTGCTTGATCTTGATGTTGCGGAACTGGACCGTCATCGGCGGGCCGGCGTGTAGTTGCAGCGCCAGCAACCCCGAGTCGCGGCGCATCTTCTTGTCTTCGTCCGTGCACTCCGCGGTCACGACGCCGTTGATCTTGTGGATGAAATGATAGCCCTTGGCGGTGACTTCATAGGTATTCCAGTCATTCGGTTTGATCTTCTTCTGGATCTCAGCCGAGTCGCCGACCTTGCCGACGACTTTTTTCTCGAACTTGTCGTCGTCGTTCCGGGTCAGCACGGTCTTCTCGCCGCGGCCGCACAGGATGCCACGGAACTGCTCGCCGTAGAGGATGCCGGAGTAGGTCTTGCCGGCCTCGAAATCCGCCTGATAGCCGCCGATCCGATAGGGATCAGTTTTGCTCAGGCGGAAACTGCGATACTGGATCCCCGAATTGGCGAAGCCCTTGTCGTTATCGGGGATGATGCGGTATTCCAGCATCAGTTCGAAATCAGCGGTGTTGCCGCCTTTCCAGACCGCAAAGGTGTTCCCCTTCGTCGGGTTCTCCTTGGTGGTGCGGCCGGTGATGGCTCCGTCCTTGACGCTCCAGAACGTTGGATCCGCTTCCCAGCCATCCAGCGACTTGCCGTCGAAGATCGAGACGAATCCTGTGTCGTCGTCGGCAGACGCGCCGCCCGCGAAGAGAACGAGTCCCACGACGACGAGTAGTACCAGTCGAAGCAAGACCGAAGAAATGGACTGCATAATACTGGCTCCGAAGAAGGCGCGATGTCACTCAGAACAGCTATTCACATTATCGAGGAACGCAGAGCGCTTGGAAAACGAAAATTGGCCTCGCCGATCCAGAATCGGAGCGGAGTGGCTCCCACTCGGTATGTGGACGCCCAGTTGTGAATCGTCAGTCCGATCTGTCCAAGGTTGCTGGCGGAGCGGAGGCGATTGGCGGCCTGCCCGGACGGGCCAGGCCTACCACCATTGATTGCGACGCATGATGCGCTCCTATCCGCAAAGTCGATCTCATTCAAAGTCGTTCGGGATGACTTGCCCGTCGTCGGGATCAATGAGCAGTTTGAGTGTGGTTTCCTTGATCTTCTTGAGCTCGATAGGAGTGACGCGGCCGTCCATCATTCCGACGATGCAAGAGCCCGTGCCATCGTCGTACAGCTTGGCAAGTGGCATCTTGGTGTCGAAATCGTCGGGTCTGGTCCAGGGGACCGCCTGAATGGATGGGACAATCGAGATGGTGTTGCTGGTGCCGTCGCGCATTTCCAGCGTGAACGGGCTGACCAGCGCCTTGCCCGAAGGGGCAATCGCCGGTTTCACCTCACCCACCTTGCCAGGGAACAGCGTGCCCGGACCCGTGAAGAACCGGTAATGGGTCAGCCCGGGCTCGTTGGACTTCACACCGGGCAGTGCATACACCGCGGGCATTTTTTCAAGCAGCTTCTTGTTGTGCGGGCTGTCCCACGACTCGTCGAGCTTGAATTGCTTGTACAGCTCTTCCTGTTCGAGGTAGGGCAGCAAGAGCACACGCCAGCTCAGCAGCGGCTTGCCGTTCTTGTCGCAGATGGCAGACGGCGGCAGTCCGTTCTTGGTGAAAACCCAGTTATGGATGGCGAGGTTCATCTGCTTGATGTTGTTGGCGCTGCGGGCGCGGTCGGCAGCCCGTGCCGTTCTCTCGGCGACCTGGGCGAGCATCGCCTTGTCGATCTTGATCTCGAGTGGCACATCGATGGCGACGGCCAGCTCGGTCCCGTTCAGTTTCACGCTTGTCTGGTTGAGGCCGGTCTCGATTTGTTCGATGGGCTTGCTGAACATGCCAAGCCAGCTCTTCGGATCGGATTGCCGCTTGATGAGGAAGATCTGCCCCTTGAGCAACTTGAGGCCGTTGTCGACGGCAGTCTTGCCCGCCGCCGCGGCGGTGGCATCCGGGAAATTCGCCTCGGCGCGGACTTTCCAGGGCGAGCCGACATCAGCAGTCAGTGAGATGATGCGGGCCTTGACGAGTGGCGCCAGCGGACCGGCCACGCTGGGCTCCTCGCCCACTTGCGTGATCATGGCCTCAAGGTCCAGACAAGCGGTTACCTGATGCTGGCTGGTTTTGCCGAGAGCGGGGGAAAGCAGCCCTTTTTGCTCGGGCTTTTTCGCCAGGAATTCTTTGAGCTGCTCCTGAGCCCCCTTGATGAATGACTTATCGTTGAGGAAGTGAAGGGCCATGAAGTCGCCGAGATCGTCGCGCCGCTCAGGCTCGACCAAGATCTTCTTGCCCGCGATGGATTTCTCCTCGGCCTCGGGCACGAGTTGCTCGGCGACCTTTTCCCGGTCGAGCTTCTTGGCCGCCACCACGAAGGTGAGGGGCTGTTCCCTTGCCCGCATCAGCACAAAACCGGCATATTCGATATCAGCGGGCTCAAGGCCGAGTTCCTCGGACATGCCCTCCATCATCTGCGGCGCCAGCGCGGCGAGTTTTTGTAGTTCCTTGCCCGGGGCACTTTGCCACACCCTGCCGACCTGCACCGACATAAAACCGAGTGCATTGCCTGGAATGAAGGCCAGGGCGTCAGTCTTTCCCTGGTTCTTGGGCTGCTCCTTGCCGTCATCGTCGGCGGCCTGCTGCGCCTGGGGCTGCGCTTGCGGGGCGGGATCGGACTTCTTGCCGCAGCCAGTGCCACAGAACAGTCCTACGATTAGCGCCGCGAGAAGGTTCGATTGCTTGAGCGTCATGGTTAGTTCCTCAACTTGTCGAAATCGTCAGGGATGATCTCGCCGCCCGCTGGGGTGATGAGGGAGGTGAACGTCGCCAGTCCTATTTTCTTGGTGTCGAGTGTGACGACCCGCCCATCTCCCATGACGACCTGGGGTAGCCCGGGTTCGAGGGCACCGAGAGCGGGCAGCATTCCGCGCTCGAAGGGGAACTCATCCGGCTTGCTCCAGACAACCGGTTCAGCGGCCTCGACAACGAAAATGGTGGTGCTGGTCCCGTCGGGCAGGGCAATGGTGAAGGTGCTCTGTCCGCTGTCCGGAAATCTAGGGTAGAGCGTGTTGGGGCCGGTGAACATGCGATAGTGCGTGAGCCCAGGCTGCTTGACCTCCACGCCAGGCAGCGCGAACACCTCGGGCATCTGTTCGATCAGTTTCTTGTTGTGCGGGCTGTCCCAGCGCTCGTCGAGCTTGAAGGACTTGAAGAGTTGCCGCTGCTCGAGGAAGGGCAGCAGCGCCACGCGCCAGCTCAGCAGGGGCTTTTCACCCGGTACGGAAAATGCACACGGAGGGAGCTTGTCATAGGTCGAGGCATAGTTGTGAATGGCGAGGGCTATTTGCCTCAGGTTCATGGCGTTCTTCTTACGGAAGCCGCTCAGCGCCAGGTCAGCGCCGGCGTGCCCCGTCCTGGGCTCGGGCTGCTTGCCGCAGCCCATGGTGAAGAGCAACGTCAACGTGAAAGCGGCTGCGGCAACTCGAAGATACATTTTGCACTTTCTTGAGCTTGGGCACGGCGAGGGCCGCGAATCAGAATCGAGTGACTCTCGTGACCTCAACACTCTAGGTACTTTTCCCGCCCGCTGCCAGTAGCTGTTACCAGAAGTGGGGCAACTCTTTGGGGAAACTCACGAATCTCTCATCGGTGCGAAACCTTTGCCACCCGCCGCGGTTTAATGTTCAGACCTCGCGACCGAACACCATCGGTCCGTACTGGCCTGCCCACGATACCGAGGATTTTCCCATGCGCCGCCTTTCCTCCACGCTGCTGGTGGCCGCCTGGCTTGCCGTCCCGGCTGCACAGGTCCGGGCAGCCGACGCCGACCCCATGGGCATCGAGTTTTTCGAGAACAAGATCCGGCCCGTCCTGGTCAGCAAGTGCTATGAATGCCACTCCGCCAAGTCCGCCAAGATCAAAGGGGGCTTGCTCCTGGATACGCGCGAGGGCATCCGCCAGGGTGGCGATAACGGCCCGGCGGTCGTGCCGGGCAGTCTCGACGAGAGCCTGCTGATTCGCGCGCTCCGCCATGAGCAGAATCTGAAGATGCCTTCGGCCAAGGAGAAACTGTCCGACGAAGTCATTGCCGACTTCGAAGCCTGGATCAAGATGGGAGCCCCCGATCCGCGTACGGGCAAGGCCGTGACCGTCAAGGCGATCCGCATCGAAGACGTCCGCAGCTTCTGGGCGTACAAGCCCGTGGTGCAGCCGCAGGTGCCGAAGGTCAAGAACGGGGCCTGGGCCAGGAGCGATACCGATCGTTTCGTGCTGGCGGGCCTCGAAGCCAAGGGGCTGAAACCAGTGGCTGACGCCGAGCGCCGCCAGCTGGCGCGGCGATTGTCGTTTGATCTGCTCGGGCTGCCCCCGGAGCCCGAGCTGGTCGAGGCATTCGAGCGCGACCGCTCTCCGCAAGCACTCGAAACGCTGGTCGACAAGCTGCTCGCCTCGCCGCACTTCGGCGAACGCTGGGGCCGCCACTGGCTGGATGTGGCCCGCTACGGCGAATCGAACGGCAACGCCGACAACAACGTCTTCCCCCACGCCTGGCGCTATCGTGATTATGTCATCGCCGCTTTCAACAGCGACAAGCCCTACGATCGCTTCATCACCGAGCAACTGGCGGGCGACCTCCTCGAAGCCAAGGGCCCGGCGGAACGCGACGAGCTGCTGACCGCGACCGGCTTCCTGGCCCTCACCTCGAAACCGCGCGCGCAGAACAACCCCAACTATCAGATGGACCTGGTCGCGGACCAGATCGATGTGACCACGCGGGGCTTTCTCGGGCTGACGGTGATGTGTGCCCGCTGCCACGATCACAAATTCGATCCGGTGCCGACGCGCGAATACTACGCCCTGGCCGGCATCTTCAACAGCACCAGCATGCTGGCGGGCAACAACGTCCGCGGCAACCAGAAAGCCAAGGGGGTCGGGCCGCATCACATCCTCAGCGACAAGTCGCTGGTGATGGGCGTGCGGGAAGGCTCGGTCGCGGATGTCTCCATTTGCGTGCGTGGCGAATCGAAGGACCGCGGCGACCTGGTGCCGCGCGGGTTCTTGACGGCAGCGACGCTCAGCTCGCCGCCGGTCATCAACAAGTCGAGTAGCGGCCGGCTCGAACTGGCCCGCTGGATCACGGCCCCCGAGAATCCGCTCACGGCGCGGGTCGCGGTCAACCGGATGTGGCAGCATCTCTTCGGCCGCGGCATCGTGCCCACGGTCGATAACTTCGGCAGTCTGGGTGAGGAGCCCACCAACCAGGAACTGCTCGACCACCTGGCCCTGCGTTTCCAGGCGAACAAATGGTCGGTGAAGAAGATGATTCGCGAACTGGTGCTGACCCGCACCTATCAGCTCAGCACGGCCCACGACGAGGCTGCCTACAAGGTCGATCCGGACAACACGCTGCTGTGGCGGCGGACGCCTCATCGGCTGGAAGCCGAAGCCATTCGCGACGCGATGCTGACTGTTTCCGGCAAGCTGGAGAGGACGCCGCCCGGCCGGTCGTTCGTGGCCGGCCCGGGCAATGCCAAGGGCAATCGGCGCAATCCGCCGGAGGCACGCGAGACCAACCATCGCAGCGTCTATCTGCCCATCGTCCGCAACGGGCTGCCCGAGATGCTGGACCTGTTCGACGTCGCCGACCCGAGTCTGGTGGTCGGCCAGCGCGACGCCACCACGGTGCCCGCCCAGGCGTTGTTCTTGATGAACAGCCCGTTCGTGGTGCTGCATTCGAAGTATTTCGCCGAGCGATTGCTGGCGCTGCCGAACATCGAAGACGCGAAACGCGTGGAACAGGCCTACCTGATCGCGTTGAGCAGGCCGCCAAGCGTGGCGGAACGCGACCGCGCCCTGGCTTTCATTCGCGAAACCGCGTCGGTACTCAACAAGAAGAATGATCCGAGCGCCGCCTGGGCCAGTTTCTGCCAGGCGCTGCTGGCCTCTGCCGAATTCCGCTACCTGCACTGACCAAAGGGGTCCACCCCTCTTTCCAGGAGAAGAAACATGTTCGCGCTGCCCATGTCGCGTCGCCAGATGTTGAAGACCACGTCGGCCGGGTTTGGCTACATGGCCCTGGCCGGGCTGTGCTCGGAAGCCTCGGCGGCGTACGAAAATCCGCTCACGCCGAAACCGCCCCACATCACACCGCGGGCCAAGCGGGTGATCTTCCTGTGCATGCGCGGCGCTCCCACGCACGTCGACACCTTCGACTACAAACCGCAACTCGAGAAAGATGACGGTAAGTCGCGCGACGGTGTGGGCCGGGGCCGCAAGCTGCTCGCCTCGCCGTGGAAGTTCGTGCCGAGTGGCAAAAGTAAGCTGCCCATCTCGGAGCTCTTCCCCGAGATCTCCCGGCACGCCGACGACATGTGCTTGATCAACAGCATGCACACCGACGTGCCGAATCACCCGCAAGCCTTCTTGATGCTGCACACGGGCGAGTTCCGTTTTGCCCGCCCCTCGGTCGGCTCGTGGATCCTCTACGGGCTGGGCAGCGAGAACCAGAACCTGCCCGGTTTCGTCACCATCGCGCCGCCGGCGAACCTGGGCGGCGCCCAGAATTACTCGAACGGGTTCTTGCCCGCGTCGTTCCAGGGCACCAGCATCGCCAACGCGCGCAGCACCATCGGCAACATCGAAAACAAGCACCTGCCCGCCGACCTGCAGCGCAAGCAACTCGATCTCTTGCAAGAAATGAACCAGGGGCTGCTGGCCCGCCAGAAGGTCGATCGGGACCTCGAAGGCGTGATCGATTCCTTCGAGCTGGCTTTCCGCATGCAGAACTCCCTCCCCGAGGTGCTCGACTTTGGCAAGGAGAGCGCGAAGACGCTCGACATGTACGGCATCGGCAGCGGGCAGACCGACAACTTCGGGCGGCAGTGCCTGATGGCCCGCCGGCTCTGCGAGGCGGGCGTCCGCTACGTGGAGATCTGCCACGAGAACTGGGACACGCACGGCAATCTCCGGCAGCGCGTGTCGGGTAATAGCAGGCAGATCGATCGGCCCATTGCCGGGCTGCTCACCGATCTCAAGCAACGCGGCCTGCTGCAAGACACGCTGGTCCTGTGGGGCGGCGAGTTCGGCCGCACTCCCACGGCCCAGGGCAACGACGGCCGCGATCACAATGCCGCGGGCTTCACGATGTGGCTGGCCGGCGGCGGCGTCAAAGGCGGCATCCGCTACGGCGCCACCGATGAACACGGCGCGGTCGCTGTCGAGAACAAGGTCCATCATCACGACCTCCACGCTACCTTGCTGCACCTGCTCGGCATCGATCATCAACGGCTGACCTATCGCTACGGCGGCCGCGATTACAGCTTGACCGACATTCATGGCCGCGTCGTCAAGGACATCATGGCCTGACCGACGCGCCTGCACCGATCGCTGAACCCCTAGGGCTCACCGGCGCACCCATCCCCCCCAAGATGGGCCGGTGAGCCTTCCTTTTTCCCACCTCGCCTTGCTGACGCGACCGGCTCGCGAGACGATAGCGGGATGAAAGGCAAACCATCCCTCACGGCGGCCCTCGCCGAGCTCGCGGCGGGCAACAACGTCGATCGCCCTGCCGCTTGCGACACCCTGCGTCAGGCCCTGGTCGCCAAGCAACTGGATCAAGTGGCCGAGTCCATCCGTCTCATTGGCAAGCTCGAGCTCAAGGAGCTCGAGCCCGAGCTGGTGGCCGCGTTTCACGATCTGGCGCGGCGTCGCATGAACGCTGGTTCCGGCCAGGCCGCAAAGACCGAGGCCAACCGGACCTATGGCATGCAAGAAGCGCTGATCAAGGTGATCCAGCAGCTGGGTTTGCGGCAAGTGGACGTTTATGTCGATGGAGCGCACACGGTGGCAGCCTCCCTGCCCGGGCAGATCGACAAGGGCGCCCCCTTGCGCATCGCGGCGGCCCAGGCGCTGGTCGAGATTGGCGGCCACCAGGCCATCGACACTTACTTGCACCTCCTGCACGATGACGTGATCGACGTGCGCGCTACTGCGGTTCATTGCCTGGTCTCGGTCGCGCCGCACCAGGTGGGGCTCTTGCTGCGCTACTTGACCGCGATCGAACGAGAATCGACCGTGCTGGAGCAATGCTTCACCGGGCTCCTCGATCTCGATCCTGAGCGTGGCGTCGAGCTGGTGGCCGGCTTCCTTGAGCATGGCGACGACGGCATTCGCACGTCGGCCGCGCTGGCGCTGGGGGAGACGCGTCGGCCCGCGGCATTCGAGGCACTGCAAAAGCGCTGGCACGTGGCCCACCAGGCGGATGAACGCACGATGTTGTTGCAGGCCATCGCCATCGTGCGCATCGACGCGAGCATGGCTTTCTTGCTCGGGCTGATTCGCGAGGGGGACGCTGCCGCGGGCGACGCCATTGCGGCCCTGTCGCCGTTTCGCGGGGTCGAGACGATTCGCGCTGCCGTCGAGCAAGCCGCCGTCGCCTCCGGGCAGGCCAAGCTCATCGAACTCTACCGCCGCAAGTTCCGGGCGCATGGATGATGCGGCCCGCCGGGTTGGCCTTGACCAACCTTCGGCCCGACTGTTACGGAATTCACCATGCACCGCGATCTCGATGCGCTGCGGGAAGGCACCTTCGACCTGCTCATTGTGGGGGGCGGCATCACCGGGGCGGGAGTGGCCCTCGATGCGGCCGCGCGCGGACTGCGCGTGGCGGTCGTCGACAAGGGGGACTTTGCCTCCGGCACCAGCAGCGTCTCTTCCAAGCTGGTACACGGCGGGCTGCGCTATCTCGAACACGGTTATTTCCATCTCGTTTACGAAGCCTTGCACGAGCGAACGCGGCTGCTTCGCAATGCCCCGCACCTGGTGCGGCCGCTGCGTTTCATCATTCCCTTCTATCGCGCTGCACGCTTGCCGGGCTGGAAGTGGCGCGTGGGACTGACGCTCTACGACTTGCTTGCCGGGCGAGGCAATATCCGTCGCAGCCGGCCGATTCCTTTGTCCGACCTGCGCCGCGAGTTTCCCACGCTGAAGCCGGCCAACCTGCTGGGTGGGGCCGAGTACTACGATGCCCAGATGGACGATGCCCGGCTCTGTATCGAGGTCCACAAGACCGCCGTGAGTCTCGGTGCCCGCGCCTGCAACTACGTGGAAGTGGCGGGCTTCGAGCAAGCGGGGTCCCTCACGCACACGCAGTGTGTGGATCGGCTGGGCAACAACACCTTCACCGTGCATGCGCGTCAAGTACTGAACGCGGCGGGCCCGTGGGTCGATTCGGTCTGTGCCCGCGCGGGCGACACGCGCGGCCCGCAGTTGCGGCCCACCAAGGGCATACACATCATCACTGCCAATCCTGGGCTGCACGCCGCCCTTCTGCTGCTTCACCCCGCGGATGGCCGCGTCTTCTTCGTCATTCCCTGGTTGCACACGCATCTCCTCATCGGCACCACCGACACCAAGGAAGATGTATCGCCCGATGGCCTGAAGGTGCGGCAAGACGAGATCGACTATCTGCTAACGGGCTACAACCACCACTTCGAGCCGGGCTTGCAAAGCGAGGCAGTGCAGGGGAGCTTTGCCGGGCTACGGCCGCTGATTCGTTCGCGGCCCGAAGATCCGGCGGCCATGTCGCGCGAGTATCGGCTGATCGAATCTCCCGGCGGGCTGCTTTCGGCCGCCGGCGGCAAGTACACTACTTATCGCCAGATGGCCGAGGAGATCACAGACGTGGTGATGGCTCGCCTGGGACGGCGTGGTCGTTGCCGCACGCGTGACATGCCGCTCGACGGCGCTCCACTCGAAGGGTGGGAGACATTCGTGGCAGCCGAGGTGCAGCGCCTGCGTCAACGCGGGCTGGAAGCGAGTGCGGCCCGGCATCTTGTCGATCGCTATGGCCGCCGCGCCAGCGAGGTCGCCAACGATCTGAATCGGGATGGCAGCGGACATAAATCGATCATCGCGGGCGAACCTGACCTGCGTGGCGAGCTGATTTATCAAAGCGAGCAAGAAATGGCCCAGACGCAGGCCGACTGTCTGCTCCGCCGCACGCGTCTGGGGCTCATGTATCCGCATTTGCTTGAACCCGACCGAGAAACACCAATCCCGACGCACCCAGGCCAGCGGGGAGCGTCAGCCCCCTGATTCACGCCCCGCTCGCCTGTCAGTGATGCTCCGATCCATCGCTCGCGATGTTACTTCATGCTGCTCTTGTCGCGGCAGGGGCAGGTGCAGGCCGCGTCGTCGCACGGGCACGGGCCTTGCGGGCACAGCAGCGAATGGCCCCCTGCACCGGCCAGCATCAACAGGGCGCCGGCCAAGGCCATCAGGATCGCTTTCACACGCGGACTGAGTTCGATCATGCGTTCTCTCCTTCAACCACAGGGAAAGTTACTTGCCAAGCTTGTCGATGATGCGCTGACTGGCTTCTTGCTGGGCACGTTCCTGTTCGCTGGCAATCAGCTCGCGCAGCCTCTTGATGAGTTCATCCAGCAAGGGATTGGGCGACGGCAGTGTCGGCCCGGGCAGCGACGGAGCGGGCTGTTTCGGCACCAGCCCGAAGTACTGCAGCGCGAAGTACACCGCCGCGCCAATCAAGTAGGGAATCAGTCCTTCCAGTCCGGTCATGAGCGCTCCTTTCGCGAAGCAAAGAAGAGAACCGCGCCGCCGACGAGCAGCCACACGTAGGCGGGCCACGTCTCGGGCCGACCGAGCGCCGGTTGCAGCAGGTTGGGATCGCGGTCCTTGTTGTAATCGGGGTCGGCGCGGCGAATGATGGCCGCCAATTCGGTCGGGCCGCCGTAGCTGTCCTGACGGTGCAACACATTGCCATCGGGTGCTTGCAGGTAGATCGTGGGCTGCCCGCCCGTGTAGAAACCAGCACGGGCCACGGCCCAGTGCTCGGGCGGATAATCTTGCACCACCAGCCGGCTGCTGAGCTGGGCCAGGTCAGGGTGCGTTGACAGGTCGTCGCGGACTTGCTGCCGCAACTCTTCGGGGCCGATGATCGTGAGGCGAAGCTGGCCCGCGTCGTCGGGGATCTTGCTCCCCTGGATGAGCTCGAACGCTGTGGCAGCGGTGATGGGCCGCCCGTTGCAAGTGATCCGTTCTTCGGGCGAGATCCTCGAACGATCCACGCCGAAATTGCGCTCCAGGTAAGCCGGCGGTAACGCCACCGGAGGCTCGGGCACCGGATCGCTCCAGCATTCGCTGGCCGCGTCGTACGCGCGAAAGTAGCGTTCGCGCAGGTCGAACGCGCCCACCTGGACGGTCCCGCGAAAGAGATAGAGGCGATCGGGATCGAAATCGGGGAAGTGATGCCAGGTTGGCGTGGGTGCGCGCGGCGGGCGGCAGCCATCCGGCCCGCACTGGGCACTGGCACAACGCATCGCCAGCGCCATCACCATGAGCGAAACAAACAGTCTCATAAATCTCCTTTCTTGCGGACAAGACATCTCGAGCCCACCCACGACGGTGGGTGGGGCCATCTTGCGGACTTGATTGTCGGTGCTTTTCGGAAGTCCTAGTGATGCGGAACCGGCGGAGGCGGCGGCGCCAGCAGCACGACGGCCCAGCCGCCGCCGCCGCCCGTGAAGCGCGACTGGAACGAGGCGACATCGAGCCAGACCAGCTCGTTCTCGCCCACGAAGTTGTTGTCGAGCACGCAGGCCCACTGATCGTCGAGGTAGACGAGGTTGACCATGTGGGCGATGCTGCCCCGGTAATGAGGATCGCGGCCGTCGTAGGTGACGCTGGGCATGCGGCCACTGGCGAGCGCTTCGCGCAGCAGGGCCAGCTCGCGCCCCTCATATTGGAGATACGCTGTGCCCGCACCATAGCGGGCAATCATGCGGTCGACCTTGGCGGGATAGCCGCCGCCCGGTTCTTGCCGCATGTCTTGCTGGAAGTTGACCAGGCGGCGCTCGTTCTGCCAGCGGGCGGCGTGGCCGATCGAGGAGAAGACACAGAGGCCGGCGCCGTCGCGGCCCCCCACGTTGCGCGTGCGCTGATCGACGGGCAGATCGCAGGTCACCTCGCGATTGTCATGCTGCGGCCCACCGACGCTGATCGCGCCGATCGGACGCTTCGTTCCTCCCACGGTCGTCGCGGTCGGGAGGGAGCAGGCTGCGGTGCCGGCGCGGGACCCGGAACATGCGGCCACGCCGTTCCGTTTCGCTCGATGAAGAAATATGCCGCGGCCAGCAGCACCAGCAAGGCCAGGATTCGTTGTTGCATCGATGTCACCAGGGTCATGAGGAGGGCGAGCGCCAGGCCCGCTGCCAGACCGGCACAGGCGCCAGCCACGAAACCTTGTCGATACACATCCTCGAGCAGGGACCGAAACAGTGCGGTCATCACGATGCTCCTTGTTCATTCGGCGCGGTCGAATCTGTGCAGCACGAGCCGCCCCAGAAACTCCACGTCACGCACCAGGCGGGCGATCAGTGCGTCCTTCTGCTGGCTCGTAGCACCGGACCACGTTGCCCCGCTGTCGCGCAGGGCAGCGAACGAATCGATTTCCGCGGCAATGTGAGCGCGGATGATGAGGTTGTTGCGGGCTGCGACCTTCGCTGGCAGGGCGTCGATCTGCTCCTGCCCAACCGCTTCGAGTTGCTGCTGCGTCGGCGGCGGACCGAGCGTGTCATCCCAGCGAGCAATGCG
>JBFWSD010000047.1:0-13862 GCA_050248575.1 Gemmataceae bacterium | reverse complement strand
CGGTTGATTGTCGGCGGTCGGGCAGCAGAACGCAAGAGCCTCCCGCGACTCTGCGGCCCGCTTCCTGTAACATGACTGCGGCTGCCGCGCCAGGGCGGCACCCGAACACGGACGACGCACGCGATGCACACTCTCTACGACGCCTCCGGGCAACACTGCTGGATCACGGTCCGCGAATCGCCCACCACCCGCTATCTCGAGCTGCACGGTTGCGAAGAGGGGGCCATGTTCCTCCGCTCCGAGGAGCCCGTCTTTCGCTATCTCTGGTTTCACAAGGCCAGCTGGCTGGCCGAATCGCGGGCCGCCCGCTTGCTCGTTCTCGGCGCCGGCGCCTTCACGGCGCCCAAGTGTCTGGCCCTCGATCATCCTCATGCCACCGTGGACGCCGTCGACATCGAGGCCGATCTCTTCCCCGTGGCCAAACGCTTCTTCCGCCTCGATCAGCACGCCTACCGCAACGTGCAGTTTCACGGCTGCGGGGCCGACGAGTTCCTCGCCCAGGCAGGGAGCTACGATTTCGTCTTCGACGACCTGTTCGACGGCTTCCTGCACGTGCCGAGCGCGAGCCGCACGCTGCCCCACTTCGAGCGCATGGCTCACGTGCTGGCCGAAGGAGGCGTCTGCGTGAAGAACGTCATCTGGGACCCGAAGATCGCCGACACCCGGGCCGCCTGCCAGGAAGCCGAAAACGCCCTCCGGCGCGTCTTTCCCAGCACGCTCGTCCTGGCCCTGGGCAACGTGGAGCGGGGCCACAACCGCTTGCTCATCGGCAAGAAACTGCCCGGCGGCCTCGACTGGTCCCGGGCTCTCGACCAGCTTCTCAAGTCCGGCATGTCGCTCGATATCCTCCAGGCCACCCGGACGGTCTGAACGGGGCTGTTCGCCTTGCATCGGTTGCCGGTCTTGTCATAGGATGGGCGTCCGGTCCGCCCGGCGCGCGGACCGCCAGGCAGCATCGACCAGGGAGGGTCGCGTGGCAGACAGGTCCACGAGTCTGTTGGTCGAAGGATTGACGCGCGGGCTGTCCGCCCCGGCAGGCTTGCCGCTCGTGGGCAGTCCGTCCCGGCCCGGCCTCTTCGCTTCGGCTGCCCGCAAGATTGCCCTCCATTGCAAGGAACAAGGCCTCGTCGACGTGGTGGCCGTCGAAAAGAAGGGCCGCACCGCCCGCGAGATCTGCACCGTCAACGAGAAAGGACTCGCCTTTCTCCTCAGCCAGTCCAGCCCGCGGCCCATCCTCGAACAGATCGTCCACAATCTCGCCAGCCAGCAGGTGACGATCGACGCGCTGACCAGCGCGGCCGAAGCCGTGCGCGATCGCCTCGATCGCCTCAAGACGATTGTCGAGCGGGTCTTGCATCACAAGACCGACAAGGGCCACAACGGCGTCCATCACGCCAAGGACCCGGGCCAGTCCATTTGCGAGGCGTTGTCGGACTGGCAAGGGTCGGGCGATTGTCCGTTGCCCGAACTTTATCGACGCCTGGAACCGACGCTGCCCCACTGGACGATCGGCCGTTTTCACGATCAGCTCCGGCACCTGCGCGAGGAAGGGCTGATCGAGCTGCACCCGTGGAGCGGCCCGCTCTACGACATGCCCGAGCCCCCTTTTGCCCTGATGATCGGGCACGAGGTGGCTTACTACGCCTGTATCCGACTGCCGTATGTCGAATGCCGCATGCCGGATGCCGCGGTCCGAACCTGATTCGGCATTCGGCATCTCTCGAGACATGGAGGTCTGCGATGGCCCTGTCCCCCACTGGAACTGTCAGCGAACGTTCCCTGCCGGAACGTGCGATCGAGGTACTGCGCCGCGCGGGCAACCCGTTCCGCAACTACTTCGCGCGCAACCCCGACGATGAGGTGTGTGCCCGCTATCACGTGCCGGAGCTGTTCAGCACCGAACGCGATCAGCTGCTCAGCGTCGTCGACCTCTATCGCTACGATGCGGCCATGCACTCGGAAGTGCTGCCCGTGCTGGGCAACAAGGGCTCGGGCAAGACCCACCTGCTGCACTCGATCAAGCATGGCGGCGGCGCCTGGCAGCTCCTGGTCACGCCCGGTACTTACCAGAAAGACACAGACTTCCTGGAATACCTGCTCTTCCAGGTCATCGACACCCTGCTGGGGGGCGGCAAGCAGAAGGGCAGCCGGCCCCTCGATTTCATCGGCCAGGCCCTGACGCGCACGCATCTCATCAACACGCTGCAAGAACTGACGCCGGCCGAGCGGCTCGATCTGTTCCCGGCCCCCGGGCTGGCGCGCTGGACGCGCCGCCTTGGTCTGGGCACCACCCAGGCCCATGAACGCACCCAGTGGCTGATCGACACGCTGAAGGCGGAACGCTCAGGCGGGCAGCAACGCACCTTGAAGCAGCATCTCACCGAATCGGGCCTCGACCCCCAGCGCGTGTGCGACCTCATCTGCACCAACGTGGAGCGGAGCGATGTGCACAGCACCGCCGGGCAACTGCGCCGCAACATTCGCAAGGGCTTCGTGCGCGCGGCCATCCTCGGCGATGAAGCCGAGCTGGCCAGCTTCCTTACCTACGGCTTCGCCGAGCTCGAGAGTCAAATGCGGCCCGGGCGCCAGGACCTCGTCCTGTCCCTCTTCAAGGTCCTGATGGAAGGCTTCCGCGAGCTGAAGATCCCGGTGGTGGTCGCCTTCGATCAGCTCGAAGACCTGCTGCTGGTGCGGCGCACCGAAGATGGCCATCGCATCGCCGAATCGTTCTTTGCCGGCATCGTGCAAGCCTTGCACCAGATCGACGGCATCTGCTTCCTGGTCTTCGCCGAGCGCGGGCTGTGGAACCGCTTCGTGCCCTCGCTGGACGGCTACATTCAAGACCGCCTCAACAACCCGGTGCACGTGCCGGGCCATGGCACCATCAAGTCGCTGCGGCTGGAAGCTCCCTCGCTCGAGCTGGTACGCCGCGTGGTGGAAGCGCGCTTGCGGCCCGCTCTGGAAGAGCTGCCCGACGGCGACAAGCTGGCCCCCATCTTCCCGTTCAACAGCGAGCAGATCGACCGGATTGCTCGCACCGAGCCGACCCTGCGCGACATGCTGCAACAGTTCCGCCACCTGTTCGATCGGCTGGTGTACGATCGCGTGGAGCGGGCCGCCGACGCCGACACGCCGAGCAGTCGCTTGCCCGCGGAAGAAGGCTACGTCATCAAGTCGATGACGGTGGTCGAATCGAACCAGCCCGCCCCGCAAGGAGAGAACTGGCAGGCCGACGAGCAGCCCAGGCCGCCGACGGTCATCGAGCAGAGCAGGCCGCGCGGCACCGGTGTCTCGCGCCAGCTCATCAACGAGCTGTGGCTGCAAGAGATGCAGGCGGCCCGCAAGCAGCTCGAGCCCGAAGGCGCCCTCACCGGCGCCACCCGCGAGCTGCAAGCCGGGCTGGGCGCTTTCCTGCAAGCCTGCCACGAACATGGCGTTAAGGTCGGCCCGTGGCGGCTGCAACACGTGGTCCCCGAATGGACCTTCGGCGAGCATCCCACCTACGGCGTGCTCACCATCGCGCACTGGACCTGCAAGGACGGGCAGCCCTGGAAGGTGGGCGTCGGCCTCTTCCTCGGCAAGGGGGCCGGCAAACCCAAGGACCTCGACATCAAGCTCAAGGCCATGGAAACCGAGCCCACCATGATCGATCACCTCATCCTGCTCCGCCCCGAAGACGACGTCTCGCTCACCGGCAAGAGCAAGACACTCTGGCAAGAAGCGCAGAAGCGGGGCCGCCACGCCCGCATCGAACCGGTCAACCTCGACAACCTGGCCGTCCTCTACGGCTTCCCGCGCTGGCTCACCGCCTTCACGGCCGACCTGGCCGAAGGAGAAACCGTGCCCAACATCGCCGATCTCCTCCAGGAACGCTGCGACAAGCTGCTGGAGCAAGTCTGCATGCCCGTGCAGCAGTAGTGGATGGTGACTGGTGAGTCACATCTCGTTCCCACGCTCTAGAGCGTGGGAACGCACCACACCGCTGCTCTGCGGCGATACAGGCGGGCAACCTTGTTCACGGTCGGGACGGCAGGTTGGAAACCGGCCCCACGCGCGCGACAAACACACCTGACACGTACTTTCCACCGCCATCGCGCAGAATCCATGTTGATGGACGAGATTCACGCGCGCGTTGCATCTAGCGTTGTGGAGTCAACTCATGTCAACATCGTCGAAGGAATACCCGTGCGGGCAACCACTTGCGGCGAATCTTTGCGCACTTTTCGCGTCCACGACAGTCGCGATTTACGCTAACCCCGTGCCACCAAGAACTTACAGAATGGCAACAACAGGGTTCATTGCGCAAACGACCCGCGGGCGAGCTCACACCGGCCTGGCACAACCGGCATTCCCCGTAGAACGGGCACAACCATTCGGTGGAAACGGGCACAACTGCCCCCTCGACCGATTCGACGGTCAATTCCATGCTTTGACGATTCCGAACTGAACTACAGAGATTCCATCATTGCCGTCATTCGGGAAGGTTCCTGACCATGTTCCGCACTGCAAAACCCGAAACACCGCCGCCGCGCCGCAGACTGCGTCGCATCCTCCTTGGCTTCACCGGCTTGCTCTTCCTGCTTGCCGTGGCGGTCTGGCTGGCTCCCACGTTCATCGCGAAGAGCGGGCTGCGCGATCGCATTGCCCGCAACATCTTCAGCGACCTGGACGGCACTCTCCACATTGGTTCCGCCAGCCTGGGCTGGTTTTCGCCCGTGGTGCTGAACGACGTGGAGCTGCGCGACCCCGAGGGCCGCATCATCCTGTTCGCCCCGCGCATGGTCAGCGCCAAGACCCTCTTCGATCTGCTCTGCGACACTTCCGCGCCGGGCTGCTTCCGCTGCGAACGTGCCCGCTTCCACGTGGTCTCCGAACACCACAAGACCAACGCCGAGGTGGTCTTCAAGTGCTGGATCGAGCCCGACAGCGAACCGAGCGATTCCATCGACGGCATCGGCGTCGAACTCGAGGTGGTCGAGGGCAGCGTCGACTTTCATGACAAGGATCTAGCAAGGCAGTGGCGCGTCGACGATGTGCAGCTTCGCCTCGCCTTGCCGCGCTACTGGACCACGCCGATGACGCTGGCGCTGACGGGCAAGCTGAACGAGGCGGGCGACAACATCAAGCCCGTGCCCGCGCCGATTGCCCTGGAGATGTCGTACGGCCTGCGCGAACGCGCGGGCAAACTCGCCGGCGCGGGCCGCGTCAAGCTCGACCTCGACAAGGTCCCTGCCGTGCTGGCCGATACCGTGCTGCGGCGTTTCGAATCGGATCTGCAGGTCACGGGCCAGGTGGGCGGCCACGCCGAACTGGCCTGGGGCGACACGCTCCATGCCGAGGGCAAGCTCGCCGGCACCAGGTTGACTGTTGGCTCCGGCCCGCTTGGCCGCGACGAGCTGCGCCTCGACAGCCTGTCCGTGCCGTTCAAGGTCGACAACGCGGGCAACCGCTGGACCTTTGCCGACACCGGCTTTCAATGCGACGTCGGTTCGGCTTCGCTCACCGGCACGATCGATCTGCACCAGGGCCTGCTGGCGGCGCTCAAGCAAGCGCGCGGCGAGATGTCGGCCCAGGTCGATTTCGCGCGGCTGGCGGCCATGCTGCCCCGCACGCTGCACTTGCAGGAAGGGCTCGAGGTCAAGTCGGGCAAGGTGAACGTGGCCCTCGCCAGCAAACCGGGCGACAAGGGCCAAGCCTGGACCGGCAGCATCAAGACTTCCGACCTGCAAGCCGAGGTCAACGGCATGCCGATGAGCTGGCCCGAACCGATCGGCGTCGACTTCGCGGCACGCGAAAGCACGGGCGAACTCGTGGTCGACAAGCTCGAGTGCCGCTCCGACTTCCTCACGCTCGATGCGAAGGGGACCGCGGCCCAGTTCAGTGGCCGCGCCCGCTTCGATCTCGATCGGTTGATGCTGGCAGTCACCCGCTTCGTCGATGTCGGCACGCTGATTTGCAGCGGCGCGGGCGAAGCCAGCCTCGACTTCCGCCACGAGTCGGGCAAGTTCACCGGGCAAGCCACCTGCGGCGTGCGCGGCTTTGCCCTCTCGGGCTGGACACTAAGGCCCTGGCGCGAAGAACAGCTCAGCTTTCGCCTGGATGCCAGCGGCACCGGCAATCCGCTCGCCGTTGCGTCCGGCGCGAAGGTCCGGCTCGACCAGGCTCATGCCCAGGTCACGGCCGGCGAGACCTGGGCCGAAGCCAAGCTCCTCGAGCCAGTCGATCCGTTTGCGGCAGTGCCGCTCTTCTGCACCTTCCGTGCCCGCGGCGATCTCGCGGCCTGGAAGCAGAGGCTGCGGCCCTGGACCGCCGCCCTCGATGACATGCAGCTATCAGGTGCCGGCGAGCTGACCGGCATTCTTCGCCGCGGGGCCAACAGCTACAAGGTCGAAGACGGCCTCTTCACCGTCAATAATCTCCGCGTGCGTGCCTTCGACATGGTGGTCGCCGAGCCCACGGCCGAGGCCAGGCTCAACGCCACCTGGCAAGACGGGCAACTCGTCCTCGAAAAGTCCGAGCTGAACACGCCCACCGTGAGCGCGAAGGAGCTGCAAGCACGCTTGCAATTTCCGGTCAACGCGCCGATGACCTGCACGGGCAAGACGACTCTCGCGGGGGACGTGCAACGCGTGCTGCGGCTGTTGCAGCCCGCCACGCTCACGCCGCTGACGGGCAACGTGAATGGCACGCTGGCCTGGCAATGGACCGGCCCGCTCGAGCTGCAGCTCGACCTGACGGGCAACAACCTTGTTTATGGCCCGCGCAATCAGCCCACCTGGCAAGAAGCCAAACCGCACCTGGTCTGCTTCGCCAGCTACGATGCGGTTGCCGATGCCCTGACGCTGCGTCGTCTGGAAGTGCAGAGCTCCATGGCGGGCTGCATCGGGCAAGGCCGCATCGACAAGCTCTCCACGCGCTGCGATCTGAATCTCACCGGCCAGCTTCAGTACGACATGGCGCAGGTCAACAAGTACTTGCAGCCTCGCCTGGGCAACCAGGTGACACTGGTGGGCAAGGACGCGCGGCCCTTCCGCTTGGAGGGCTCACTGGCGGCCGCACACAGCGTGTCGCCCAGCAATGCGCCGCGTGTGGTGCTCGGCCCGCCCAACTCGAAGCTGCCGCCCGCCGCCGGCATGAATCTGCGCGGCGACGCTTCGCTGGCCTTGCAGTCGGCAACCATCTATGGCTTCCAGCTTGGCGCGTTGACGGCCGACGCCCACCTCGAGGATGGCTGGATCCGCTTCAAGCCGATCGCCAGCACGCTGAATCAGGGCAAGCTCAACGTGACGCCGAGCGTGCGCCTGGAGCCCACCGAAGTCTATCTGGCGCAGGGACGCATCCTCGAACGCGTGCGGATCACGCCCGAGATGCTCGCGGGCGGGCTCGGCTTCGTGGCCCCCGCCTTGGCCAACGCGCTCGAGCCGCAGGGCAGCTTCACGGTCGACCTCGACGATGGCCGCGTACCGCTCGATAATGTCAATGCCACCACGCTGGCCGGCAAGCTCAGCGTGCATCAGTTGCAAGTCAACTCCAGCCCGCTGATCGGCGAGCTGGGCCGCTTGCTGAATCTGCCCGGCACGGTACAAGTGAAGCCCGAGTCGGTCGTGCCTTTCCGCGTGACCAATGGCCGGGTCTTCCACGACAACCTCGAGCTGCTGTTCGGCAACGTGGTGGTGAAGACGTCGGGCTCGGTGGGGCTCGATGGCACGCTGGCCCTCACGGCGTCGGTGCCCATCCCCAAGCACATGCTGGGCTCGGGAGTGGCCGCCACGGCGCTTGCCAAGCGCACAGTCAACGTGCCCATCCGCGGCACCCTCGAGCGGCCCAAGCTCGATGAGCGGGCCTTCTTGCAGGAAACCCAGAAGCTCATTCGCGATTCTGCCCGCGATGTGCTCCGCGAAGAAGCAGAGAAAGGGCTGCAACGCCTGTTCGGCCGATGACTTCCACTTCACCGTGATGACGAGTACAGCATGAGCGAGATTTTCACGGCCACGGACCTCCTGGCGGAAATGGAGATTCAGCACGCGCGGTTTGCCGACAAGCAGCTGCCAGACATGCGGCGGCTGGCAAAGATGCTGGAGGCAGTCGATATCAACTCGGCCTGCAGCAAGAGCGGTATGACCCCGCTGATCTGGGCCATCGAACACAACAGTCCCTTGTTCATGTTTTGCCTGGCGCGCGGCGCTGATGTGAGCGCCCGCGGCACCGGCAACCACGACGTGGCCCCCATCGACCTGGCCATTGCCAAGGGGCTCCTGGATAAGGCAGACAGCCTCGTGCGCGGAGGCGCACCCTGCCCTCCAGTGATCAAAGCCCGGCGGGACGCCCTGCGAGAGCAGATCGCCCGTTACGACAAGGAGCTCAAGGACACCCAGCGCACGCTGGATCGGGCGCTCGAGGACAAGTCGTTCTTGATGGTGGTCAAGGAATTCGAAACCGTGCTTGGCGTGAAGGCGAAGAAGATGCGCGGGCGGCGCGGACATCTCTCCTACCAGAACGTCGCCGTTCGCAAGCGGGCCGCCGAATCGTCATTGACCGAAGACCTGTGGCTGGCCGGCCTGCAAGCGCAAGCAAGCAAGCGCGGCGCGGGTCTGTTCACACGCGAACCTCTCGGCGAGAAGGCCAAGCTGGAAGTCTGCATCGCCCCGACTGTCGCCAAGCGGCAGATCGTTGCTATCTCCAACCTCGTCTCGGACGAAGGAGCCTCTCCCTATGAAAAGATGGAGAAAGGCGACGTTCTCGACGCTCTCGACCAGGACTATCCCTTCCAGCTATTGAGCTGCGGAGCGGCGGGCGTGGTCGGCAAGCTGGACGCCTTGCCGCCGGATATCGAAACCTTCGCCGAGCGTCTGTTCCGTCTCTGCCCCGAGCTGTTCACGGACTATCAACTTCAGCTGAACGCGGACCGCACGGCAACCGAGATCACGCCGCCCGACCTCGAGCGCGATCTGGTGCCGCTGTTGTGCCGCGATCTCGCCGAAGAAGCCGGCGTGTTCTGGCTTCCCTGGGGCGTTGATTTTTGAGCGGACCGGTTGCTGCTGCCACGCGCGGCCGCGCAAGTCGGGCAACTCCTCTCGTTAACCTTGATGGGGAAGATTCCATCGGTGCGGAAGAGAGGAGCTTGATCATGCGACGCGTCTTGCTTGGCATCAGTGCGGTTCTGGTAGTGGCCGGCGTCCTGTTGATTGTGCCGGGCAGCGCCGAGGCGGGCGGCCCGTATCGGCCCTACTACGGGCACAGTCATTATCGAGGCGGCTACGGCTATCCCGGCAGTTATTATCGTGCGCCGCGCTATGGCTATTATCCCGCGCCGGTGCCCGCGCCCATTTACGCTCCGCCCGTCGTCGCTTATCCCGCGCCGGGGATCGGTTACCCGTCCTACTACGGCGGCGGCTATGGTTATGGTGGCGGCTATGGCCCGGGTTTCTCGATCGGTTTTCAGGGACGCAACTTCTCGTTCTACTACAGTCGTTGACCGCTGCCTCGTTTCTGGACTGATTTCCCTCGCTGGCGCGTCGGGCTAACTCTCGCTGGCGCGCCGGGCTAACTCTCGCTGGCGCGCCGGGCTAACTCTCGCTGGCGCGTCGGGCTAACTCTCGCTGGCGCGTCGGGCTAACCAGGCGGGCTACAGCGCTACTTCTGGATTTGGCGAGCCGGGAGCGTTAGCTCCCGGAGGAAATCGCCGTCCCTCACCTCCGGGGGCTTACGCCCCCGGCTCGCCAAATTGCCAACTTGCACCGATATCGAACTGAAGCACGAGTTAGCGCGGTAGCACTATTCCAGCTTGAAGCAGTGAAGGTTGCCGGCGCGGTCGCGGCAGAAGAGGCGGCCGCCCGACAACACCACGTGGGGCCACGCTTCGGTCGCGGCCAGCGGCTCTTTCACCGCCAGCTCCTTGTACGCCTCCGGCGAGCGCTGGGCCGTCTCCGCCAGCACGAGCTTGCCTTTCTTGCCCCAGACGATGATGCGCTCGTCGCCCGTGACAATACACGAACCGGGCGTGCCGAAGCTGCCCCCTTGCCAGCGCAGCTTGCCCGTTTCCCAGTCGAGGCACTTGAGCGTTTGCCACGACCAGTACACGTGCCCCTTGTGAATGACCGGGGTGCAGACCAGCGAGTAGTAGGGCTGCTCCCATACCTTCCGCGCCCCCTTCAACGTGATCTCCAGCTTGCAGATCGCCTTGCGATTGTAGCCCGAGGTGATCAGCACGAAGTTGTCGAGCACGGCCGGGCTGGCAATGTTGTTCGAGAAGTCGGTCTCCCATGGATACTCGGCAACCGTCTTGCCCTCGTTCCCCTTGTCGAGACGAATCACCACGAGGTGCCTGAGCGTGAAGAGGGCCACGCACGGCACGCCTTCGACCGTGATGGGCGCCGGACCGGTGTTGTGGCCTGCTTCGTCCTTGCAGGCCGAGGTCCACTGGCGTTCGCCGGTTTTCTTGTCGAAGGCCATGAGGCAGCCCTCCTTGGCGCCCACCTCGACGAGCACCGAGTCTGCCCACACGAGCGGCGACGATGTGTAACCGTAATCGCGCAGCTCGCGGCGGCCGATCTTGGGGCGGCGCTTCACACCGAACTTCTCATAGAGGTTGAGGCCCCAGAGCTTGCGGCCCTCCTTCGCGGTGTCCCAGCAATGGAGGTCGCCATCGATGCTCAGCGTGTACAGCAGGCCGGTGGCGGCATCGAACTCCGGCGTGGAGCTCGGGCCGGAATAGAATCCCTCGTCCCCCACGCGAAAACGGGCATATTCCGGGCAAGGATACGACACCGCCCACCGTTCCTTGCCGGTGGCGGCATCGAGACAGGTCACGCGGTCCTTGCCTTGATTCCAGCCGATGGCATAGACCCGGCCATTCACCACGAGCGGCGCGGAGCCCCCGGCGCCGATGTTCTTCGACCAGGCGGGCTCGGCAGTGAGCCAGTTGCCCGACTTCCAGCCCGAAGCTTCGCGGACGATGTCGTTGCGGTTCGGCCCGCGCCAGTGGGGCCAGTCGTCGCCCCGCGCGGCGGCCGCCAAGAAGCACGCGGCTGCAAACAAGAACATCCTTCGATCGGCATTCTTCATTTCGTCGGCCTCGATGAGCGCGGGAGTGGCGGCATACTCGCAGCCTAGCACACGGGCTGACTTATTTCGAAGGAAAGGACGAGGTCACCTCGACGATGCGCTCGAGCTCGGCCAGCGCCCCCATGCCGATGTCGCCGCAGGCCAGGCGCTTGCTCTGGGGCGGCACCACGCGCAGCGCGTTCAGGTGCTGATTGAGCCAGTCGACCACGCCGTCTTGATCGAAGCGGGCAGGAATCTCGGCCTGCCGCGGACCGGCAAGCTGCCGCAAGTGCTGGCCGGTGAGTGGATGCTGCCACATCAGCGTGTTCATGGCCGGCGCCAGCACCACGGGCCGCGCCGGATCCCAGGCCCGCCACACACAGGTGAGGCAGTTGTCGCACAGCCCGCCAGCCAGCTTGGCCAGCGTGTTGGCATCGAGCGGTGCGACCAGCAACAGCTCGGCCCAGCGCCGCAGCTCGATGTGCAGAACCGGCTCGTCGCGTTGCCAGCGCCGCCCCGTGTCCCGCCCGGGCCACTCATCGTCATCAAGAAACAACACGCGCTCGGGCTGCCGGAACGGTTCCGGGTCGAAGAAGTAGAGCGCGGCCCGGGTCGCGACGATCTTGACCGCATGGCCCGCGCGCATCAGCGCAGCGTGCAGCTCCGGCGTCTTCAACGCCGCCACCGAACCGGTTACGCCCAGCAGGATGTTCATTATCGTCCGTTGTCAGCGGCCACTCACAAACCTTCGATGGCGTTCAGCAAGCGTGCGGGCAGCGTGGGACGATCGACGCGCAGATAGTCGCCGCGGATCGGCCCGAGCAGCGCCCAGCTCTGCGCTCCTTCCAGCGTGTTGGCGACCATCAGGTCGGCCTGCGATTGCTTGCGCGATTCTTCGGCGATGCGGCGCAGGGCCTCCTCGTCGATGTCCACTTCCAGCTTGAACTTGACCAGGATGCCCTGGAAGTGCCACGGGCTGCGGATCATGTCGATGAGCTTCGGGCTGCGCACCAGCCGCAGCCACAATTCCGACGCGTCGCTCTTGACCTTGCTGGCCCAGCGATCGACCAGGCGCGGCTTGCCCGTGCCGGTGCTTTCCCAGTGCAAGTCGTGCCGAAAGCGGGTGTGTTCGTCGGGGGCGAATACGCCGGCGGCGCGGTAATCGCTGACCGCGGCCGAATGGACCACCACGTCCGGGCTGCCGTCGCGGATGGCCCGCTGCATCAGGGCTTCGAGATCTTCGAAGGTGCGATAGGGCTCCACGCGCCAGCGGGTCTCGGGCGGCTTCTTGGCCAGCGTGGCCACCACTTCGGGATGCGACGTGAGCAGCGTGACATCGTGGCCCCGCGCGTGCGCCGCCAGGGCAATGCTCGTCCCGGTCTTGCCGCTGAAAATATTGGTGATGCAACGCACCCGGTCGATGAGCACCTGGGTGTTGCCTGCCGTGACGACGATGTTCATATTCTCATCGTACCGGCACCGGCAAATCCTGTCACGGGCAGCGCGTGGGGCAGGTTTCCAACCTGCCACGCCCGCGCAGGTGGCACTTGGCGGTCAAGCACGCAGGCACAAGAGCAGGTTGCCAATGGGATACTGCCGCACCGGCAGGTAACAAACCTGCCCCACATCGAACTAGCGAGGAATTTCGTTGAGCGTGTAGGCCCCTTCGGGATAGACGAGGCCCTCGCCCGCTGGCGACTTCACGCCGGCAGCGCGGATCATGTAAACGCGGCCCGCGGTCAGCGGGGCCGTGAACAGTTCCACGCTCTTGCCGTCCTCGGCCACCTCGACCCGCTCGATCTTCAGGCGGGCTCGATCCAGCTCGGGCGAGCCGTAAGCCCCCGTGTATTCGTAGCGGTAGTGCTCGATCTGGTACGAAGTGATGGCTGCGGCCGTCTTGCGCTCCACGGGTCGCGTGAACAGGATGCGGAAGCCGCGCGGGCGCACGCGGATCGTTTGCATCTCGAAGGGCAGCGGGCCCGTGTAGTCGATGCGAAAGAGGGCGCCGCGATCGGGCTGGGCCATCCAGCCCGGCTCGGTGATCGAGCCAACATAGAGGCGACCTTTCGGATCGAACGCCAGCGTGAGCGGGCCGAGCAGCCCTTTCTCCCAGAACGGGAAGCAGGCCCCCTGATACTCGCCGTTCACCTTCTCGAGATCGGCGCGGATGATGGCTCCGCCGAACATCAGCTCGGCCAGGAAGAACTGCCCGCCGAACGGGCCGAACTTGCCCGTGTGGTCGTAGGTCACGCCGTTGATCGAACGAGCCCAGCGATAGGGCACCCACAGCGTGGTCTTCGCCAGCGGCTTCTTCGCATGGTCGCGCTGCGCCGGATTGGGGAAACCGTAGAAGCGGCCCTTCACGATGTGGCACAGCTTGTTGGTGGCCACCCACTCGCCTTGATTGTCGGTGTAGAAGACTTCCCCCTCGGGCCCGGTACACCAGCCCAGCGGGTTGCGGAAGCCGAAGGCAATCTCTTCCGGTTTCTTGCCCGCCGCCAGCCGCAAGGCGCCTCCCGAACCGGGCAGCTCGCGGCTGGCATAAGGGGCCATGCTGATCACGAACGCTCCACTTGGATCGCGCACCAGGCCATAGCCGTAGTCGTAACTCTCGGCGATGCTGTGGTCGAGCTTGTAGACGCGTTCGAAGCGCTCGGCCCGCCCGTTCTTGTTGGTGTCGAGCACGCGCGTCAGGTTGCGGCGATGCAGGACATAGAGGGCGCCGGGCTCGGCCAGCAGCGAATAGGCTTCCTGGAAGAGCCCGTTGCCGTAGTTGACAAAGCGGGCCTGCTTGCCGTCGCCGGTGGGATCGTCGAGCA
>JBFWSD010000046.1:0-13890 GCA_050248575.1 Gemmataceae bacterium | reverse complement strand
GGCCCCGCTCAAGGAGCGCGTCACATGGCATGGAAGCAAGTCCTTGCAACACGGTGCCAGGAAACACGGGGACGTCGTGGCGCCGCCGGGCGACCGGTCTCACAGGGGGAAGCAGGTTGAGCGATACGCGTTGGATCCTGGACAAGATCGCGGCTCTGCGCAATCCCTTCGAGGGGGACAAGGGGAGAATGCAAGTGCTGGAACGGCAGATCAGCGCGGCGTATCGGCAAAACCTGTTGCTTGACGGTTCGCTGCGGAGGCTAGGGGGCGAAGCGGCGCCGACCTTGCCCGCCCAGCTGACGGCGCGGGCCCGCCGCGTGCTCGAACTGGGCCGCAGCATGCTGGCCGAGCTGCGCACGTGCGGGGCCGCCCTCACGGAGATGCCTGCCGACAGTGCCGATCCGGTGGCCCGGCTCTTCCAGGAAACCACCCTGATGGCCGAGACCGTCCTGCGCACCATGCAGGCCTTCCCCGACGCGCCGAGCGCACAGCTGCGCCTCTGCTTCGGGCTGGAAGCGATCCTTGGCGTCGTCGGCGAACGTTGCGTGAAGCTGCGCGTGGCCGTCGAGCGCCGCCGCCGCGAGCACGAGCGTGTGCTGAACCTGGCCGACATGCTCTGCCGAATCGAGAAGGGGGAGAAGCTCGACTGCCAGCCCCTCCTGGACCTGGCGGAGTCGCTGCTCAGCGATGCGCGTTCCGGGCAGCCCCTGCACCTGCACGAGCCGCTGGTCATGGCGGGCTGCGACGACGCGTTCTCGCTGCCCGCCTGGGTAGCCACGCATTCGCTGAACGCCGCGCAGGTAGCCGCCCGCCTGGTCCGCCACGACGCCGAGCTGCGCAGCCGGCCGCTCGATCCGATCATCGCTGCTCTCTTGCACGATGTCGGCATGCTGCGTGTGCCGGTCGAGCTGCTGTTGAAGACGGCGACGTTCGATGACGAAGATCGCCGCGTCGTGGAGGGGCACACGGCCCTCGGCGCCGAACTGCTCAAGGGGGTGATCGAGGAGGACTGGCTGCCCGAATCGGCCCTCAGCCACCACGAGCGACTGGACGGCACGGGCTACCCGTCCGGCAAACGCGATCTGCAGATCATTCACCTGGTCCGGCTGGTGGCGGTCGCCGACGTCTATGCAGCACTGTGTACCGGCCGGCCGCAACGACTGGCCCGCGATCCACGGACGGCCCTGGCTGATGCCCTGCTGATGGCCGAGCAATGCATTCTCGACCAGGAACTCGCGGAGCGGCTGTTGAACCTATCCTTTTACCCGACCGGTACGGTCGTGGAGCTCGATGACGGCAGCTTCGGCATCGTGGTGGGCACCCACATGGGCCGCCGCGACCTGAATACGCCTTCGAGCCCGCTGGTAGCATTGCTGGCCGACGCCCATCGCCGCCCGATCGCCACCCTCGATTGCATCGATCTGAATGACAGCGAAGGGCGCAGCATCATCCGTGCCTTGCCCGCCCACGAGCGGCAGGAGGTACTGGGCAGCCGCTACCCCGAACTGGTGTGAGTTTCCGCCATGCGACATGCGGTTCCACCAATCACCGCGGTGCCCGCCGCGCGCTATCACTACCTGCAGGCGACGCGGCACCCGTGGCCCTCGCTGCTGTTCTTGCTTCCCTTGCTGGCTGTCTACGAATGCGGCGTGTTCTGGCTGGGGGGCAGCCATCCCGATGAAGTTCGCAACGGCGCCGATGCGTGGCTGCGCTGGTGGCTGGAAGCAGCCGGGCTGCGGCCCCTCTACCTGGCGCCCGCGCTTGTTCTGCTGGCCCTGGGAATCTGGAGCTGGCAACGACGCAAGGATCCGCCGCGCGATCTGCTCGGCGTGTGTACTGGCATGGCGCTGGAAAGCGTGTTCTTCGCGCTGGGGCTCTGGGGGATAGGCCGCGGGCTGCTCCCCTTGCTCGATCACCTTGGCATTACCTTGCAAGTGCCGGGCGAGATCGGGGCCAGGCCGCCCGTGGCGCTGGCGCCGCTCATCACCTTCGTGGGCGCCGGCATTTACGAAGAAGTCTTGTTCCGGCTGTTTCTCATCTGGGGCCTGATGTGGACGCTGTCGCTGCTGCACGTGCCCACCGTGCTGCGGCTGTTGCTGGCCGGGCTGGCCGCCGCGGTTTCCTTCGCGGCGGCCCATCATGTCGGCCCGTATGGTGAGCCCTTCGATCCGCTCGTGTTTGGATTCCGAGCATTTGCCGGGCTCTATTTCACGGCCCTCTTCCTGGGCCGCGGCTTCGGCATCGCCGTGGGCGCACATGCCCTCTACGACGTGCTCGCCGGGCTGGCCGTGGGCTGATCACGCGCCGTGATAGTCGATGTCCTTCACTTCCAGGGCGTGCTTCTGGATGAAGTCGCGGCGCGGCTCGACCTTTTCGCCCATGAGCGTGCGGAACATCTCGTCGGCCTTGATGGCGTCGTCGAGGTTCACCTTGAGGAGGGCTCGCTTCTCCGGGTTGAGCGTGGTGTCCCAGAGCTCGGTGTATTCCATCTCGCCCAGCCCCTTGAAGCGAATGATCGAGATGCCTTTCTCGCCCATGCTGCGCACCTCGGGAACGAGGGAGCGCAGGTGCAGGAGCGATTTCTTCTGGTCGTCGCGTTCGAGGACATAGCGGGCCGGAGGCTCGCGGCCCGCGATTCGCTGGAGCGGGATCAGGTCGTGGGCGTCGAGCTTGAACTCTTGCAGCTTGTCGAGCCCGCGCTTGATCGACTTGGCCTCGTGCAGTTCTTGCACGAAGAGCGATTCGTCCTGGCCGTTCGAGCCGTTCTGGGCGGGCTGATCCTCATCGACCACCAGTTCGTGCCCCAGCCTCTCGAGCTCGCGCGTGCGGAATTCATCGACCTCGGCAGCGGAACGGAACCAGTGCTCCTTGCCCGCCAGCAAGACGCGATGCGTGCGCAGGTTGCCCTTGGAGGCTTCTTGCAGATAGCCTGCGAGACTGAGCCCGCGCCGCTCGAGGATGGTGAGCCCTTTCTCGTCGAGCTCGGCCAGCGCCTGCATGAGCTGATGCAGCCGCTCGCCTTCGAAAACCTCCTGGGCGCGCTTGCGCAGGAAGGGGAAACGTTCGCCGGGAGTATCGTCGGGCTCCTGTGCCAGCACGGTGAGCTTGGTTCCCTTCAGGCCGCGCTCAACCAGCTCGCGATTCATCTCGTCGATGCTCTGCACGTAGCGCGATTCCTTCTTCTGGCTGACGCGGAACAGCGGCGGGCGGGCAATGAAGATGTGCCCGTCCGCCACCAGCTTGCGCATCTGCCGGAAGAAGAACGTGAGCAGCAGGGTGCGGATGTGCTGCCCGTCCACGTCGGCGTCGGTGAGGATGATGACCTTGCCGTAGCGAAGCTTGTCGATCTCTTCTTCGTTGCCGACGTCGATGCCGACGGCGGAGATGATCGAACGGATTTCCTCGTTGCCGAGGACCTTCTCGAAGCGGGCCTTTTCGACGTTGAGGGGCTTGCCGCGCAAGGGCAGCACGGCCTGGAAGTTGCGGTCGCGGCCCTGCTCGGCCGAGCCGCCGGCGGAATCGCCCTCGACCAGGAACAGCTCGCATTCGTCGCGGTCGCGGCTGCTGCAATCGAAGAGCTTGCCGGGCAGCCCGCCCGAATTGAGAATGCTCTTACGATCGCGCAGCGCCTTCTTGGCCTTGGCGGCCGCCTCGCGCGCTTCCGCGGCGAGGGCCACCTTCTTCATCACCTTCTGCGCTTCCTTGGGGTGCTCTTCGAGATACTGGCCCAGGCCTTCGCCGACCACGCTGGCCACGATGCTCTCGACTTCAGGGTTGTTCAGCCGCACCTTGGTCTGCGATTCGAACTGCGGCTTGGGCAGCGACAGACTGACGATGGCCGTGAGCCCTTCACGGTAGTCGTCGCCCGTGGGCTCGATGTTCTTGAACAGGTCTTCCTTGGTGCCATAGGTCTTCAGCGAGCGCGTGATGGCGGTGCGGAAGCCGACCAGGTGCGTGCCGCCGCCTGGATTGAAGGCGTTGTTGGCGTAGCAGCGGACGCGCTCGTCTTCGCCGTTGGTATACTGCAGGGCCACTTCCACCTTCACGTGCTCGACCGATTCGTCCTCCTTCACGTGCTCGACCATCTTCTCGATGTAGATGGGCGGGTGGAGGGCATCGTCGGCGCGGTTGATGTAGGCGACGTACTCGGCGATGCCGTTCTCGTAATGGAAGGAGTCTTTTTTGCCCGTGCGCGAATCGGAGAGCTCGATGTTGAGGCCTTTGTTAAGGAAGGCGATCTCACGCAGGCGGCCCTCGAGCCGGTCGAACTCGAACACGGCCCCGTGGAAGATGGACGGGTCGGGCATGAAGTGGACCTTGGTGCCCGTGCGCTTGGCGGCGCCGATTTCCTTGACGGGGGTGGTGGCCTTGCCCTGCGCGTATTCTTGCACATAGGTGTGGCCGTTGCGCCAGACGGTGGCTTCGGTCCATTCGCTGAGGGCCGTGACTGCCTTGGCCCCCATGCCGTGCAAGCCGGCCGAGGTCTTGTAGGTGCGCTTATCGAACTTGGCCCCGGCGCCCAGCGTGGTCATGACGACCTCGAGGGTGGGCACCTTGAGCTCGCGGTGCTCGTCGACGGGGATACCGCGACCGTCGTCGCTCACCGAGATGCTGCCGTCGACGTCGATGTTGACGTGAATGCTCTTGCAGAAGCCGGCGAGTGCCTCGTCGACGCTGTTATAAACGATTTCATAGACGAGGTGATGCAGCCCGTTCGGGCCGGTGTCGCCGATGTACATGCCCGGCGCGTGGCGGATGTGGGCCGCGTCGCGCAGCACCAGCACGTTTTCTTCGCCGTAATCTTCGCCGTTGGCGGCGGCCGGCGCCGCCCCGGTGGTCCCTGCTTCTTCCTGTCCCAATACCTGTTCTTCGCTCATGGTCCCGTCCTTCGTGGTAATGCAAGACGATCGGGTGGTCCATCACTCCTGGTCGTCGGATTCGTCGTTTCGGGTCCACGTGCCGGCGCGGAAGCGCAGGTCGTGGATGCTCGTGCCGGGCAGCTGCTTACGCAGTTGTTCCAGCAGCTTGCGCTTGTGGAAGTTGAGTTCGTGCTGGGCGACCGCACTGTCGACCAGCACCTCGAAGACGCCGCGGCGGAAGCCGTGCATCTTCGAGTGTGTTGCCAGCTTGACGCCGGCAACTTCTTCCCAGGCGCGTTCGTATTTCAGCTGCCCCTGGCGGCGGCCCCAACCGCGGGCAGAGACCAGGCGGCCCACGATCTCGCGCAGCAGCTCCGGCCCCTGATCGGGGACCCAGCTGCTCGATCGTTTTGGACCTGGCCGGGGCATTGGTGCTGGTCTCGCTACTTCAATTCGTCGCTGGCTCCTATCACCGCTAGCGACCGTCTCGCTTGCGCGTCGGGCTAACTGCCTCGCTTGCGCGTCGGGCTAACCAGACGCGCGTCGGGTTAACTCAGCGGCATCACTACGTACGAATAGTGATCCGCCGTCTGAAAATGGGCCGGGCTATTCCCGTCGGCCATGTGCAACGTCAACGCCGTGTCCGGCTCGAGCACGCGGAGCATGTCGACCAGGAACTTGGGGTCGAAGTTGATATCGATGGCCTTGGCATCGTATTCGATGGGTACTTCCACGCGCGAGCTGCCCGTCTCGGCGCCGCGGGCCTGCATCGTCAGCTTGTTCTTGTCGAAGTGGAAGGTAACCCGCTTGCTTTCCTCGTCGGTCATGATGGCTGATTGCTTCACGGCGCTCAGGAATGGGCCGGCCGTCAGCGCCACCCTGGTCTTTGCATTCTTGGGGAAGACTTCACGGTAGGCAGGATAACGGCCCTCCACCAGCCGGCTATAGAGCGTGGCCTTTTCGGTCTTGAAGAGCACCTCGTTGGGGCGGATGCTGACGCGCACCACTTCTTCGGGGTCGGTGAGCAGGCGTTCGAGCAGCCCCATCGCCTTGGTGGGGACAACCGGTGTGGTGCCCTTGGTATGGTGCCCGCCGTGGGCAGCGGCCGCCGCTTCGATGACCGCTAAGCGACGGCCATCGGTGGCCACCAGGGTGGCCTTTTCCGCATCCAGTTCCCACAGGACACCCGTCAACGCATAGCGCGGGCTGGCATCAGCCGCGGCGAATACGGTACGGCGAATCATCTCGCGCAGCGTGCCCGCCGTGAGCTCGTGGTACTTGTCCTCGCTGAAGACCGGCACATCGGGGAAGTTGCCTGGATCGTCGCCCGCCATTTCGAACTCGGTGTGCTGGCCCCGGACGGTGCAGTGTTCGGTGTCGGCTTCGAGCTGCACTTCATCGTCGGTGCCTTCGCGGAGGATGGCGATGATGCGGCCCGAGGGCAGGATGGCGGCCCCGTCGTCTTTCACTTTTACGCCACGGACTTCCAGGCGAATGCCAAGCTCGAGATCGGTGGCCATCAGCGTGCCACGATCCTTCTCGAGAATGAGTTTCAGGTTTCGCAAGATTGGTTTCACGTCGCGGGGAGCCACGGCCACGCTAGCCAGCTGGCACGCATTCAACAATCCTTCGCGATGAAAATGCGCTTTCATTGAGTCTTCCTTAAGCAAAGATGCTCGTCCTCAAGGCTTTCCTGGATTACTCTTTATTTCCAAAGAGATATCCAAGGTGGTGGTGGTAAAGTCTGCTGTGAGACCGTCACTAAGCCAGCGGTTGCGGCTGCAAACGTCGATTGTGACGTGACCTGGGTCGAACGGTCTCCTGTTCAAAAGACGTTGTTGTCTCGTCGTTTTCGGGCGAAAAACTGTGCGTCGCGAACCGGCCAGAGTGGGCAAGAGTACAGCTGTCACGCGCGCTCAAGAGTAGCGCGACAGATTGCCCACGATTCATACACAAGTTTTCCACAATGCTATCCATCATGTCAGGCTCGCGCAGAGGTGGCGGACGGCGCCGCTCAGGGCGACGTCGCGAGCCAAGGTTTCTTCGATCTTGCGGCAGGCGTGCAAGACCGTGGCGTGATCGCGGCCGCCAAAGTGCGAACCAATCTGCTGCAAGGGCAACGTCGTGAGTTTGCGGGCAAGGTACATGCTCACTTGCCGGGGCAGCAAGGCGCTCCGCCGCCGCTGTTTCGAGCGCAGCTGTTTCGGGTCGATGCCGTAGAAACCTCCCACGCCGGCTATGATCCGTTCCACGGTGAGGCGGGCACTGTCGGCGTCGTCACGAAAGGCGCTCTCAAGATCGGCGGCTGCGAGCGGGCCGCGCTGCGTTTTCGCCAGAGTTTGCAATCGCGCCATCGATCCTTCAATCTGTCGGGCACCGGTCAGACGCCTGGCCAGCCATTCCAGCGCGGCTGGTTTGATTGCGATTCGCTGCCGCTGACTGAGTTCTTGAAGCAACAACAACCTGCTCGCCAGTGACAGGGGCTCGATGCCCACCACCAAGCCGCCTGCCAGCCGACTTACCAACCGCGCGGGCAACGCCAGTTGCTGCGGGCCGCAAGTGGCAGTCACGATGAGTCGGCTGCCCTGCGCCATCAATGCGTCCATCATCGACAGCACCGCCTCGGCGCGCCGCGCGGGCAGGTGCTGCACGTCTTCCAGGACCAGCAAGTCCACGTCTTCCAGCTCGCTCGGCGGAGTGGCCGATGCTTGTCCGTCGTCGTCGGGCTGGTTACGCCAGTCGCCCGAGCTGAGCAGCGTGACCGTCAGCTGAGCCTGCCGACGCGTGGCACGATCGATGAGGGCCAGGCACAGGTGCGATTTGCCGCAGCCCGCCGGGCCGAACAGGAACAGCGGATTGAAATCCGGGGGCGTATAGGTGAGAGCAAGCCCGGCGTCGACCCGTTCCAGCGCCTCCAGAGCGGGCCGACATTCGGGGACCGCCACGAAACTCGAGAAAGCTTTCGAGAGCGGTCTGTGCATGGGAAGCATCCGATTCCTTGGCTGTGATAGTCGCCTCGAGCGCCCCTCGACCTCCATTTCCCGCGGCGCTGAAGACCGTAGAATTATACCGAAAAAGGGGGCTGTCGTAAAGCATTCGTCTCAGCGTTTAACAACAAACCAAATAATGACTTACGATGACGAGTGAGGGTTCGGAAACACCCTCGGGAGCACCGGGCTCCACGCCTACCCAGAATGTCGTCCCACCGCTGACTTTGGACCCGAAGATCGGTTAGAATATATTGAATGGACATTGATGCCTTGAAAGCCTGGTGAGACCAATCATGAAACAAGACTCGGAACGCGATCACTGGCGCCGGTTGGCCGAACAGCTCGGGCTGCCCCCCGAACCCGAAGAGGAAGTGGCCCCTCCAAAGACACAGGAGGAGGAACCGGATGAAGAAGAGTTGCCCGAACCCGAGGGTGCTCTGGATGAGGAGTTGGAGCCCGATCCAGACGAGATCGAGGCCGATGAGCCCATCGAAGTAGCCGGCACGGTAACGGCCAAGGTGGAAGAAGATGAATCCGTATCGTGGACGGCAGCAAGTTCCATGTCGGATGAAGAGGAAGAAGACGACCGCTCTGCCACCGGCGCTGAAGAAGATGAGGCCGGCCCGTTGAGCGTGTCGGCAGCCGAGGAATTGCTGTTCTCCTCGGTCGCCGGTAGCGTCGAGGAAGTGGACGCCGCGGATCCGGGCAGCGAAGAAACGGCCACACCAGGCGAAGAAGGGTCTATCGAGTCGGCGCCTGCGACGGAAGAGCCGGTCAAGAAGGCGCGCCGGGGCCGTCGCCGCCGTGGTCGCGGCAAGGGGCAACGTGAAGCCAGCAACGCCGAAGCACCCGCCGAAGGGGAGCGGCCCGCCGAGGAAGAAGGCGAAGCCGAGGAGGGCGGCGAGCGCGGCGGACGCCGCCGTGGTCGCCGTCGACGCCGCCCCGAACCAGTTGCCGCGGATGAGACCGTTGCTGACGAAGCTCCAGCCGAGGTGGTGGCGGCAGACGACGATGACGACGACGACGATGAAATCGAAGATCTGAACCAGGACTGGAACGTGCCTTCGTGGCAGGAATTGATCGCTTCGCTCTATCGTCCGGACCGGTAAGAGAACAGGAACAGAACGAGGGGCTGTCGCCGGTCTCGTACCGGCGGCCAGTGCGACGCTTGCCGTCGCGAGGAGTCAACCATGGCCGATGCCATCATCGAGATCGTGGGGCCAGGGGAGGTGGAACTGATCGCGGAGCTGTACAACCAGATTTTTCGCCCGTCCCGTGATGCAGAGTCATTTCGTCGCCGCTACCGTGGCCGCTACAACGTGTTGCAGATGATTGCCCGGATCCAGGATCGGCCCGTTGGCATTTTCCTGGGCTTCGAGTTGAAGCCGACGGTGTTTTTCGCCTGGTTCTATGGCGTGATTCCCGAATGCCGACGGAGCGGCATCGCCTCGCAGATCATGGAGGCGGCCCACGCCTGGGTGAAGGAGAGCGGCTACGAATCGATTCGTTTCGAATGCCACAACCAGCACCGCCCGATGTTGCACCTGGCCATTGCCAAGGGCTACGACATTGTGGGCATGCGCTGGGATCCCGATCGCGGCGACAACCTGGTGATCTTCGAAAAAGTGCTGGAGTAGGCGGGCTCAAGTCTCTTGCAGGCGGGCTTGCCACTCTTCGAGGTGCTTGTCGATCTGGCGGTAGTTGAAGTCGAGGTTGGCCAGTTCGTGGGCCCAGTCGACCGCCTGGGCCAGGTCGCCGGCCGCGGCGGCGCCGGTGGCCAGCTCGAACAGGACTTCCTTGCGCATATCTTGTTCCGCGGGCGGGATGTGCTGGAGCGCGTCCTGGAAGTTGCGTTCGGCCAGCCGCCAGTTGTTGCGAACTTTGAAGCAGTAGCCGAGGTACATGGGAGCCTTCCAGCCATAGCGCGGGTCGGCGCGCAGGGCCTGTAGCTCACGAATGGCCTCGTCGATCTGCCCGGCGCGCAGGAGGCGCACCCCCACCTCGAAGCGCAGCGCCTTGTCGGTGGGCTGCCGGTCCGCTTTCTTGCGAAAGACGTCGAGCTCGCGCGTATTCACTTCCTTGTCGAGCTGATTGCGAATCTTCTGCAGCGCTTCATCGCCAGGATTGTGGCGCAGCTTGCCTTCGGCGATGGCGAGGTCGCGGCGAAAGGGCTCGATATCGAGATCGGCGAGGGCCAGCACCAGATCGAAGTTGTTTCCGGTGGCCGAGAGGCCTTGTTGCAAGACGGCCCGGGCCTGATCGAACTCATCGACGCGGCGATGGAGCTGGGCCAGGTGCAAATAGTTGCTGTGATTGGTGAGGTCGGCCTCGATCTTGGCGCGCAGCGTTTCGGCTTCCTTGGTGATGCGGCTGCGCGGATGGGCGGCGGCGTTGCTGGCCGCGGCATCGGTGGCCGGCGTGGCGGCGCGGCCGCCGCTCTCGACCGCTTCCTGGTATTGCCCTTTCACGATGGTATCGCTGGCCGCCAGGTCCTTGGCCTTGTGGTTGGCCTCGACGTCGCGCGGATCGACTTCGCGGACCAGTTCCCAGAGCTGGATGGCCTGGACGAAGTTGCCCCGCTTTTCGTGCAGGCGGGCCAGCGAACGATTCACCGCGGTGTCTTTCGGGTTCTTCTGCCGCGCCTGCTCGAGGATCCACACGGCCAGGTCGTGCAGATTGAGAGCGTCGGCGGCTTCGGCCATGTCCATCTGGGCCGCGGTGTCCCAGGGGTTCTTGCACAAGACATCCTCGCCGTTCTCGAGCACCTTGAGATAGTCGCGAGTGCGTTTGGCAGTGCGCATGCGCCGCCGCGCGCGGGCCGAGGTCAGGAAGGCAAAGCGGCTGCCCCGGAGGTTGTTCTTGTACTTGGTGCGCTGCACCTGGCGCAAGGCGCGGCGATAGATCAGGTTGGCTGCGTCAATCTTGCAACAGGTAAGCAAGAGCTGGATGCCGTAATCGTAATCTCCCTTGGCAACGACTTGCTGGGCACGTTCGAACTGCCCTACCGCCACGCGGCGCTGTTCGGGTGAAATCGTCGGCAAGGAAGGTACGCTCTCGGCCATGTTGGTCCCTGACTCGCGACTTGTGGTGCTCAGCGCGATTCGAGGCAGACTCAGCGCGATAGGATTGGGATGTCAGCCGGCTGGTTTAAGAGTACCATAAGTGTGAGGAGCGTCAAGCATCGTTCCACCCGGGAGGAAGTGCGATGAAGGCAGCATTCACGGCAGGCGTGCTGGCCCTGGCAATCGTGGTGGTGGGCGCGCCGCTACGTGGCGAGGACAAGAAGCTCGAGGCCCATCCCGAAGCGACCAAGTTGCTGGCGGATGCCCGCGCTGCCCGCGATCAGTGGCGCGATTTCCCCGGTTTCAAGGCCGACCTCACCGTCAATCTCGACGGCAAGCTGCACAAGGGCAAGCTCTCCGTGACCCCCAAGGGCAAGGTCGAGCTGGCCCTGGAAGACAAGGCGGCCGAGGCCTGGGCCAATCGCATGCTTCGCTCGCTCGTGGATCATCGCCTCGACAACAGCGCTGCCCTCGACACGCCCTGCGCCTTCGCCGACGACGACAAGCACCATCCGCTGGGCCGGGCCATCCGCGTCCTCAACGACGAGTTCCATTCGAGCTACCGCGTGCGCGATCGGCAGATCATCGTCGTCAACCGGCAGATGCGCGACTTCCGCTTCACCATCACCGTGCTCGAGAACATGCGCAACGCCGAGAAGCAGTTCCTGCCTACCTGTTTCGTGGTCAACGCGTGGGACCTGAAGACCGACGCTCTGCGCAGCTCGGAGACGTTCCATCACACCTGGAAGCGCGTGGGCAAGTACGATTTGCCCCTGTCATTGCTGGTGGTGGCGGCCAGCGCGGGCAAACTGGAGGCGCGCTCGCTCACCGTGTCCAATCACGAGTTGCTGTCGGGCCATTGACCTCGTTGAGCACCCGGTCGCCATGATCGACATCTTCTACTGGAACGCGAAGGACGCTTGCGGCCAGCGGCTGCCCGTGGCCGATTTTCGCCGCATGGTCGAAGAAGGCACCCTTGGCGACTACCAATTCTGGATCGACCTGGACAAGCCGTCGCTGGACGAGGAGAGCCTGATCCTGGAGAAGCTGGTGCCCGTTCACCCGCTCTCCTTCGAGGACATCACCAAGATGCGCCGCGAGCCGGGCTCCTCGCCCCACTTTCCCAAGGCCGAGGAGTTCGCCGAATACCTGTTTGTCATCGTCAATCCGCTCACCATGGAACTGCAGGAGGCCGTGACGGTTTCGGACGCCACGCAGCCGGTGGACGAACGTACCTTTACCCAGCTCAGCGCCGTGCTCACCAAGAACATGCTGATCACGCACCACTATGAACCCGTGGACGGCGTCAGCGAGCTGCACAAACATCTGCGCAAGCACGCGGCAATGCGGCACGGGCCGGATTACCTGTTCCACATCCTGCTCGACACCATGGTCGACAACAGCGTGCCGTTTCTCGAGCATATCAACGATTGCCTCGACGATATCGAAGACAACGTCGTCGACAATCCGCATCGGGGCCACCTCGAGAACCTGTTCGTCATGAAGCGGAACATCCTGTCGCTGCGCAAGACCTTGATCTACGAACGCGAGGTGCTGGCCCGCCTCAGCCGCGGCGAGTTCGACCTGATCGACGAGCGCGAGACCATCTATTACCGCAACGTCTACGATCATCTAATCCGCTTCGCGGAACTGATCGAGGCGTCGCGGGAAATGGTGAATGACCTGGTGCAGCTCCACCTGTCGGCCGTGAACAACAAGCTCTCCGAGGTCATGAAGGTGCTGGCGCTCATCTCTACCGTGATGCTGCCCATGACGGTGATCACCGGCATCTACGGTATGAACTTCAAAGACATGCCGGAGCTGGACTGGAAATACGGCTACCCGATGGTGCTGGGATTCATGGTCTTTATCGCCAGCTGCGCCTACACAATCTTCCGCTGGAAGAAATGGCTCTGAGCGGAGAGGAAGCGTCATGTCGATGGAAACGTATGGGCGGCCGCGCTTTCCGTGGCTGTCGCTCTTGCTCTTGCTGATCCTGGCGCCCCTGGTGGTGCTGGCCTGGGCGTGGTGGCTGTGGCCGCGCGGCGAGCGCCCGCTGCTCGATTCCGGCTACGAGCCCCGGGCCATCACGCCGCGCGGCGACCTGATGGAGATCGAGAAGGCACAGATCCAGATCTACGATCAGGGCCGCCGTTCCGCCGCCTTCATCAACATCAAGACGCTCCGCCGTGATTTCTTCCAGCAGACGCACGAGGTGCACGAGGGCACCGGCTCCGGCATCGTCTGGGACAAGCAAGGGCACGTGGTTACCAACTTTCACGTCATCCAGAACGCCAACTTGGCCCAGGTGACGCTGGCCGATCAATCGAGCTGGGCGGCGCGCGTGGTCGGCGTGGCTCCGGATTCGGACCTGGCGGTGTTGCGCATCGATGTGCCCGAAGCGCAGTTGCAGCCCGTGCCGATCGGCAAATCGCGCGATCTGCAAGTAGGGCAGATGTGCTTCGCGATTGGCAACCCGTTTGCCCTCGACCAGACTTTTTCCACCGGCGTGATCAGCGCCTTGCAGCGGCAGATCCGCACCAACACTGGCGCGGTGATCGACGGGGCCATCCAGACCGACGCCGCCATCAATCCGGGCAACTCGGGCGGCCCGCTGCTCGATAGCGCGGGGCGGCTGATTGGCGTCAACACGGCCATCGTTTCCAATACCGGCTCCTACGCCGGCATCGGCTTCGCCATCCCCATCGACGAGGTCAACCTGGTCGTCACCGAGCTGATTCGCAAGGGCAAGATCAGCCGCCCGGGTCTGGGCGTGGGCGTGCGCGACTACTCGATGGGCGGCACGAAAGGGCTGTTGATCGTCAACGTCATGCCGAACGGCCCCGCCGAGAAGGCCGGGCTGATTCCCACTCGTTTCGGCGAGGGGGGCCAGGTTCGCTGGGGCGACGTCATCGTTTCCGTGGATGGCGATCCGGTGCGCTCGCTGCTCGAGCTGCGGGCCGCCCTCGGCAAGCACAA
>JBFWSD010000045.1:0-13975 GCA_050248575.1 Gemmataceae bacterium | reverse complement strand
TGCACTATGGCGCAGCCTGGCGCTCGCTGCCGCGCTGGTTGCAGGCTGGCAGCACCACACTTGCTCGCCAACTCCTGCGTCGCAACGACACAGTGAAACGTGGGCTCAATTCACTGGGCGAGGGCGATCAGCTGCGCCGCTTTCAACAGGTGTTCTCCCTCACCTCCGATGCGGCCATGGAAAGCCTGTTCCATGGGGGCGCGAGCGTGACCAGGTCGGACGACGAGGTCTCTCATTGCTGGGAGTCCTGCAGGCCCGCGATGCGCCGCCTCGACGAACTCAACGCCTTCCAACTGCTGGAACTGCGCTCATCGCTCCCGGATGAACTGTTGATGTATGGCGACAAGCTGTCCATGGCGCATGCCCTGGAGGTGCGGGTGCCCTACCTTGACCGCGGGCTGGTCGAGCACGTCCAACAGCTCGGTGCTTCCTTCAAGGTGCGGAATGGTGTGAGGAAATGGCTGCATCGCCGCGTCGCCCGGCAGTTCCTGCCGCACGAGATCGTCGGACGCAAGAAACGCGGTTTTGCCGTGAATGTCGTCGACGACTGGTTCCGCAAGAGCCTGCACGGACGCTTCAACGCCTATCTCGTGGACGAGCAGTCCTTGATGTATCGCTACCTGGGGCACGCCACCGTGAGTCATTTGTTGAAAGAGCATACGGCCGGCCGGCAGGACCATCACAAGATCCTGTTCAGCCTTGTTGTGCTGGAGCAGTGGCTGCGAAATCACGCCGATTCAGCCAGAGCCACGGCGTGCTCTGACATCGTCTTCGACTCCAAACTCTGTGCCGACAGTGCTTTGTGAGCTTGCTGAGCGGTTGCGTGCAAAGTTGAATTCCGGATCCCACCTCATGAACCGACTGCAAAGACTCGGTCTGCTCATCGCCAAGGAGCCGCCATTTCGCCGGATCACTAAGGCTGCACTGAGCATGTTGAATGTTCGGCCAAGCCTGCGTACAGTCTGGGACATTTCTCAGCGACCCCAATATCTCTTAGGACTCGTCACCGCTGCCCGTCAGGCGAGACTGCAGGGTGAAACCGCCTTTTCAGCAATCGAGTTTGGCGTCGCCGGTGGTGTTGGTTTCCTGTCGATGCAGCGGGATGCCGAGGCCGTCTCAAAAGAAACCGGCATCAGTATACGGCTCTTCGGATTCGATACTGGCACCGGTCTGCCCGAGTCTATCGGCGACCATCGGGACCATCCTGATATCTGGCAAGAAGGGGACTATCCAATGGATCAGGCGAAGCTCAGGGCCAAACTGAGCGGCAACTCCACGCTGGTCATAGGCAACGTAGTCGATACCGTGAAGCACTTCTTCGCCACATACAACCCACCGCCCATTGGATTTGTGTCGATTGATTTGGATCTTTACTCTGGTAGCAAGGCGGCGCTCGGTATCTTCGATGCGCCGGGGCGACAAATGCTGAGGCACGTCGCCATGTACCTTGACGACATCGACATGTTCTACACTCACAGTAACGGCGGAGAACTGCTGGCGGTTCATGAGTACAACCAGCGATCAACGGGAGTTTTCATTGACGTGTGGCGCGGCGTCAAGTCCTTCCGCCCTTTCCCGGATTCTCCGTATTTGGACCGGATGTACATTGCACACGATCTGAACGCCATCTCGAAGGCGAAGACCAAACGGCCCACCCATCAACTCAGTATCTGATGGCGCACCTTGGCGGGATGACTACGCGAACGGCCAGCGGAGCGAGTGTCTGGCGACCGACGTCGCCGACTCGGTCTAATCGAGGGGCTTGAAGTGCTCACGGCTCGTGAGCCCGCATGGTGCGCCCAGGTATCTTCCGACAGCTACCGCCCGGAGTTCGTCTCGCGCGAGGTTCTCCAGTGGATCAGGGCGATGAGCTGCCGGCCTTCTTAGGACCATCGTTTCCGCATGACGGACCAGACTGGCCGTGTTCCGGCGTCTAGCGATCCGCTTAGCACCGGGCACCTGCTGACGGGGCTGGGCCGGCGCACCGCTTCGAATGCCGCCGTCACTACTGCGTCGCAAGGCATCCGTTTCGTGGTCAACATCACATCGACTCTGGTCCTGGCGCGGTTGCTCACACCACAGGATTTCGGTCTAGTCGCGATGGTAACGGCCTTCACTGGCTTCCTTGAGTTGATCAAGGACGGCGGATTGTCGATCGCCACAATCCAACGACAGGAAATCACGCAGGGACAGGTTTCAAATCTGTTCTGGGTGAACCTCGGCCTCGGTTTCTCGATTACCTGCGTGGTCGCTGGGTCGGCACCGGTGATCGCGTGGTTCTATGGCGAGCCCCGGCTCGTGCCTGTGACCATCGCCGTTTCGCTCACCTTCCTCCTTACCGCTTCGGCGGTCCAGCACCAGGCGATCATGCGCCGGCAGATGCGGTTTGTCGCTGTCGCTACGATCCAGATTGTCGCTTCCGTCACGAGTCTCGCCGTCGCAATCGGGATGGCCTGCACCGGCTGGGGCTACTGGTCGTTGGTCGGTTCGTTGCTCGCGGGCGCGGTGACCAATGGCCTCACTACTTGGTTATTGTCCGACTGGCGCCCGGGCTTGGCGGTCCGCGGCGTCGGAACGAGGAATTTAGTCGGATTCGGTGCGCACCTCACCGGGGCCGCCCTTCTCCAGACCACCATAAAGGCGGTGGACACCTTGCTCATCGGCCGGTTCTACGGGCCCGATGCAGTTGGTTTCTACTCCCGGGGCTCAGCCCTGTTAATCAATCCACTGCAGCAGTTTCTCAGCCCCTTTTCCGCAGTACTGGTTCCGACTCTTGCGCGGGTGCAGGACGATCCCGAGCGTTTCCGTCGCCTCTTCCTGCCAATGCTCCAACTAATCGCCCTGCTGGCGCTGCCAATGGCTGGCTTCCTTCTGGCCTCCTCGGAACCGCTCGTTGACGTGCTTCTGGGCGAGAAGTGGGCGGCGACGGTTCCAATCTTTACTGCCTTCTCCGTGATAGCCGTCTACGGGCCGATCGGCAACGCCTCGACCTGGCTATTCACGAGCCAGGGACGGGGAGGAGAGCTCTTGTCTGCAAGCTTCATCTGCTCGGTGTTCACTCTGTTGTCGATCATCGTAGGGACTTCGTTCGGACCTGTCGGTGTCGCTCTCTGTTACTCCCTTTCAGGTCTGCTGATCAGCCTGCCCGTTCTGTTCTATTTCGCCGGTCGGCGCGGACCAATCCGAACTCGCGAGCTCTGGGACTGTCTTCTTACTAACGTGCCGCTTGGCGTGCTGGTGTTCTTCACTACATTCGCAACACACTGGACATTGTCGAACTGCTCATCGCTCGTCCAACTCATCGTCATGATCCCGGCCTCCGCAGCCGTCGCAGTAACGTTCGTCCTGTGTTCACCATTTCACCTTAGGACGATTTCGGTCGCTGTGGCCCGCTTCAGAGGGGAGCACTCCCAGTTTGTTTCCATGCGTCGTGCCGGATTTTGACCGCACGTGCGACACGTTCGTCGGGACGCAGTGACGAGCAGCACGGCGAGCGCGGTCCGCCTGAGGCTCATACCTACTTGTCGAGACTGGTAATCTACTTGACCCAGGTGACCGCAAGCTATGGTGTCCGGCGCCGCGCAAGATTGTCCACGGACGCAGATCGACGTCGATGCGCGCTTCGCGCCCGAGGCCGCCTGTCGGGTATACCTGGCGCAGCGGCGTTGGCCCGACGGCCTTCGCGGCCCGGTGTGCGGCGGGTCGTATTACGGGACCGCCGGCCGACTTATCATTGGCGATAGCGCTTACGCTGGCCAGGCAGCCGGAATCCGATGCCAAGGAGGCGGGTCGGTGTGCGTCGCACTCAAGCCAACAGCTCCAAGTTGACGCTGCATTTGACTGGCACCTCGCGCGCCAAAAAGGAAGCCTCCGATGAGCGCCAGTTTAGTCAGTTAAGTTAAGGCACGACCGCCAACGCCTTTGCCAGAAGAATTGAAAGCGCGCTTTTTCCAGCCGGTGACGGTATGAGATGCGGCTCGGATTTCGTAATTGCGATCAAGGGGTATTTCGGCTTCAGCAACTTCGGTGATGACGCGATGATGGCGGTCTTGGGCGGGCTCCTCCGACGAGTGGCTCCAGAGGCGCGTCTCGTTTTCGTCTGTGAGGAGAATTCCTACGTGCGACGCCTTGTGCCGAACGCGGACATTGTGCAGAGGTCGCGCGAAGCCGAGATCGCCCCTGACCTGTTGCTTTACGGAGGCGGCACGCAGTTCTTTTCCTTTCCCTTGACGACTTCGCGTGGGCAGTCGAAGGCGGTGCGGCGCCTCCGGCTGTCGCTGCGCCCGCACTTGGCGGTCAGGGCGATGCTAGGACGATACCATCGCCCAAAGCCCCACATCGCCGCCCTTGGGATCGGCCTCGGCCCCTTTCTGGGCGACCCCAGAGAACGGCAGGCTACTCTGGACCTGTTTCGACGGATGGAGTTCGTTTCGGTCCGGGATCCGGATAGCCTTCGCCTGTGCCAGGAGTGGGGTGTTAAGAGCGCCTATTACCACACCGATTTGTGTTACCTGCCAGGTTCATGGGAGGCAGCTCGGCGTGTGAATAGGGGAACCGTCAGCCGGATCGGGGTGATCGTGCGGGACTGGCCGCACACTATCGAGGGTGATAGCCACAGAGAGCCCCTGCTTGAGGCGGTTGGCGAGCTGCGCCGGTTGGGGAAGCAGGTAACATTCGTTCTGTTCACGCATGGTAGAGACCGCGTTTGGAGTGAGCGACTAAGAGAGCGTAGCGAAGCGGTGGTGGAATGGCAGCCAGAGCGGAGCAGCATATCGGCTTTCGTGGAGAGCCTCACGCAGTTTGATCTCTTGGTAACCTCGCGGTTCCATGGTGCTGTGTTTGGCTCACTCATCGGCATACCAGTAGTGTGCATAGGGATCGAGCCGAAGCTCGAGTTCGCGAGCCGATTGCTGGGGGCCGGAGCGCGCTTGTGGCAGCATCCTTTCCCGCCGCGGCAGTGTGTGGCGGCAGTTCTCGATCTTGAGTCTTCCTACTTTGTGGCCACCGAGGCGCTCATCACAGTCGTACGGGAACAGCGGGCCTGTGTGGACGCCGAAGTCCGAGATTTCGCCCGCTACCTGAGTGATTGCTTTCAAGTTGGAGCGGGTTTGTGAGAATGGCAGACGAGTAGACCGCGCGGTGTGGCGTTCGCTCGCCGTTTCAGCCACGCGTGGGCAGCTGTCCAGCCGCGGCGTGACGCATTCTTGACACATAAGGGGCTCAATGTGGTGATCGGAAGCTTCGCCACGGTGAGAAGGAGGAGGCCGAGCGGTTTCCGACCTCGCTTTGTCAGCGCTCGCTGGGATACTTTTGCTAAAGGTCACATGATGCTCTCCAGGATGAAGGCGTCACTGGGCGGAAGGCTGAATCGATGCCGAAAGTTCCTCCGCAGCTTATACCGCTACCAGCACCAGCTGACGTCCACCACCGGAATGAACCGGTACCCTGAGTTGTTTGCCGAGGTAAGAGACCTGCTCGGCGCGAAACGGGTGCGGGTGTTGTCGTATGGTTGTTCGACAGGTGAGGAATGCGCTACGTTGGAGAAGTGTCTGGAGACAGAGACCATCATTGGCGCAGATATCAATGAATCGAACTTGAGGGCCGCACGGGAACGGTTTCCTTCCACAAGAATTGAATTCATCAAGAGTTCGGCGAAACTCCTAGCGGCGAGGGCTCCATATGACATCGTGTTCTGCCTTTCCGTATTGTGTCGATGGGAGGATACCCGCGACGTTGAAGAGTGCTCGTCAATCTATCCGTTCGAGAAGTTCGCCTCCGCAGTTCTGTTCCTGGATAGTTTGTTGCCGAAAGGCGGCCTGCTGGTCATCTACAACGCCAACTTCAGGTTTGAGGATACAGCGACTTTTCTGAAGTCCGGCTACACGGCCGTCGCCTCACCTGCTGTAGTCGACAGTGGATTCGTCCATAAATTTGACCAGAACAACAGGCGGATTCGTGAAACGCACCGGACCTGCATCTATAGAAAAGGGGAGCGCGGAGCGCTCTGTTCGGGCAGCGTTCAGACCACTGGGTGTAGCCCACTCGCCGAGGACGCCACCGAGACTGCCGCTACATGACCTGACACTGGTCCGGCAAGGAGCGAAGCCCGCTGTGATCAGTGCTGGGTAGTTACCATGAGTGACACGTAGAATCGTTTGTGTCGCCCAACAACGGCGGTCAAATACTGAACCTGGGCTTGGGCGCTTTGGGGCCGTCTTCCCCCGTTGAAGACCGGAGCACCAGCCTTTCCAACATCTCGCGGATTCGTGCCGGCATCCCCGCTGCGTGACCCTGTTTGGGCAGAAACGCCGTGCGCTGTGTCGATTCCATCCTGCACGTCGCGTGCGACGGTCGGGCCCTCATGGATTGCGCGTCAAAGACCACCCTGGGAAGCCTTCGTGATGGTAAGTTGGTGACGCACAATGATGCTCGCGGCACGGCGCGCAATTCACCCACCGGCCATTTGCCAAGCGACAGCACTTGCGACTTGAATCTCTGCCCCTCGTGTTCTCGCCCGAACTGCCCAGAGAAGTCCGATGCAGCGACACGCGCCGGCGGGAGGAGTCCACGCTTCGGGGGAAGAGTATGCCGGCGGGCCCTTGCTTCGGCGGTGTGGCTGGCGGGACCATTAAGAGATCCTGTCTACCTTCGCGGTGCCGTTACAGTAACTGCTCGATCACGACACGACTCAGCTTTAGGCACGGTTCCCTCGACGGTCGCGAGCAGGCCAGCGGCACCGAATCCGTGGCATGCCTGCGCTTGCGTTGTGTGTCGTATGTCGGGGCTGAATTTGGGAAGGCGATGTCGGAGAGGAGCAGCATGCGTTTCGTTCGGGCAGTGCATGCTTCATACGTCCCGCGGGGAGTTGCGTACACCCATTCCGAACGGGGAGACACGGTGTGATAGCGAAACCCGCGGCCATGAGCAGTTCGGAGGGCGGTACAGTCTGCAGCGTAACCGTGGGCATCTGCACCTTTCGGCGTCCCGCCATGCTGGAACGCCTCCTCGAACGGCTGGCGGACTTGAGTGCGGACGGGGACGGGGCGCGTAAGTTGGAAATCCTTGTGGTCGATAACGACGTGGGCGAATCGGGGCGCTCGGTGGTCGAACGAATCAACGAGCGAGCCGATGTCCCACTGGTTCGATACGTGGTGGAGCCCGAACAGAACATTTCCATCGCTCGGAATCGGGTCGCAGCGGAAGCCTCTGGCGTGTGGTTGGCCATGCTGGATGACGACGAGTTTCCGGCGCCGGGATGGCTGGACCATTTGCTGGCCATGGCGGTCAAAACGGGCTCAGATGGCGTGCTGGGGCCGGTGCTGCCTCACTACACGGTTCCGCCTCCGTCATGGATCGAGAAAGGGCGCTTCTTCGAAAAGCCCCGGCTGCCGATTAGGGCCGGAAGCGACCTTAACTGGAAACAGACACGGACCAGCAACGCGCTATTGTCGATGGACCTCTTTCGCTCACGCGGGCTGCGCTTCGATCCCGCTTTTGGACGCAGTGGAGGCGAAGATGTGGACTTTTTCAGTCACGCGATAGCCACTGGCGCTCGATTTGTGTGGTGTCCTGACGGAGCGGTCTACGAAGAGATCGGGCCAGAACGTTGCCGTGTGGGCTATCTCATGCGGCTGGGGCTGTTGCGCGGAAGCTTCTCTCGGCGTTACGTCGGGGGCTCGGGATTTGCGCTTGCCGCAGGGTCGGCTTTGGCTTGTGGCGCTTACGCGGCGCTCATGCCACTCTTCTTTCTGCTGGGCCGTCATGTCGCCCTGGACTACGTCCAGCGCTGGTGCGAACACGCGGGGAGGCTACTCTCCACCGTAGGACTCGATCCCTCCCGTGAGCGTCCTGAGTTTCGCGGAACGGGGGACCGACGAAAGTGAGCCGCTGCGCACTGAGCGGAGATCGGCGGTCGTCATTGACCGTGGACGTGCTGCGCGCGAAGGCCAAATCGTCGCATGATGGCGAGGATGTCCTCGGCCAGCTTCACACATTTGAACGGTGCGGCGTTCGTTAGGGATATCGACGTGAGCGCGGCGCATTCATGAAGATGGCGGTTGTGTTCGGCACTCGTCCGGAGGCGATCAAACTTGCCCCGGTGGTCCTTGCGTTGCGTGCGACGCTGGGCGTCGAGTGCCGTGTCTGCGTCACCGGCCAGCACCGGCAGATGCTCGATCAGGTTCTCGAGGTGTTCGCGATCAAGCCCGACGTCGATCTCGCATTGATGGAGCCGAACCAGACGCTCACGCGTCTAACGTCGCGCGCGCTGGAGGCGGTTGACCACTACCTGCGCGACGACAAGCCGGACTTGGTGATAGTTCAAGGCGACACGACCACCGTCTTCTGCGCCGCCCTTGCGTCGTTCTACCAGCGCGTCCCGGTCGCGCACGTCGAGGCGGGCCTGCGCACCTGGGATCTGCAAGCGCCGTGGCCGGAGGAGGCCAACCGGGTACTCGCAACCCGATTGGGAGCGATTCACTTTGCGCCCACCGAAACCTCGCGCCGGAATCTGCTGCGCGAAGGCGTCGCCCCGGAGTCGGTGCACGTCACGGGCAACACGGTGGTCGACGCGCTGTTGCTGGCGATCGAGAAAGTGCGAGCCACACCACCGGTCATCCCGAAGCTGCCGCCGTCGTTGCAGCCCGCCACGACTGGAGGCGGCGGACCGCGGATGGTCCTGATTACCGGGCACCGGCGTGAGAACTTTGGTATGGGGTTAGAGGCGATCTGCAGCGCAATCGCCGAGCTCGCCCAGCGCTTTCCCGCGGTGCATTTCGTCTATGCCCTGCACCTAAACCCCAACGTCCGTGAACCCGTGCGGCGGTTGCTCGGCGCGCCCCAGGCCAGGACATCCAACATTCATCTGATTGAGCCCCAACCCTATCTTCCATTCGTTGGCTTGATGTCGCGGGCGCACGTCATCCTGACGGATTCAGGCGGTGTGCAGGAGGAAGCGCCGAGTCTCGGAAAACCGGTGCTGGTGATGCGGGAAACCACGGAGCGCCCTGAGGCTGTTGATGCGGGCACAGTTCGACTGGTCGGCACGAGCCAGGCGAAGATCGTTGGGGAGGTGTCGAGGCTCCTGGCCGATTCGGAGGCCTACCGGACGATGGCGCGAGCGCACAACCCCTATGGAGACGGTAAAGCGACCGGAAGGATTGTCGGTGCCTGTATCGACTTATTGCGCGCGCGGGCTGCCCCCCGTGGCTGATGTCGGCGCCCTCGGGGATGGGCGCGTGCGCAGCAGCTCAACCTCGCGGAGCAAGGCTCCTCGGGTACTCTGCATCAGTCCATTCTTTGCACCGCTCGCCAATGCCGAAGCGTTTTCCGGTGGCAAGGTGGGTCTGGCGCTTTTGGAGGCAGGCCTGGACTTTTCCGCAGTGAGCATCGACTACACAGGTCACACAAAATTCTCGACGGATCGTTCGAGCACTTGGTCGGCGCTCGCCTGTTCTACAACGGCCGTGCCGCCTACGGGGCACATAACCAAGCTGCTTTCTGTCCCGCTGGGCTTCCGCTACGGGGTTCTCGAATGGTCGCGCTGGGTGCATGCAGTTGTGCGCATAGCCTTGGCGCGCCATCGCGAGCGGCCCTTCGACGTGATCTATTCCAGGGGGTTGCCCAACGTCGCGCATGTGGCCGCCTATTGGACGCGCCATGCAAGCGGCCTCCCTTGGATCGCCAACTTTAACGACCCGTGGGATCTCAAGGGCGCCCACTTGCTGCCGCAACACCGGAAGCGGCGCAAGCGCGCTCTCAAGCCAAGGGTTTCGGAATTCTGGATGCATCGGGTCATGGGTTCGGCCGATGTGCTCACGTTCCCTTGCGCCCGATTGCGCGACTACTACCTGCGGCTCGCCCCGGCGCGCGGACAGTGCAGTGTGATCCCGCACATCGGGCTTCGCGCGGACCGCGCCGAAACGGTGCAGGCCTTCAGCCTCGTTCATGCCGGTAATCTCGGTGCCGGTGAAACCACGCGGCGTGACTCCACGGTTTCGCTGCTGCGCGCACTTCGCGGGTTCCTGAACCACCACGCTAATGCCCGGTCGGCTTGTCGCTTAGTGCTCGTCGGCCCGGAGGACCGGCCAACTCTCGAACTCGCCGGCGAACTGGGCTTGGCGGATATAGTCTCATGCACCGGCCTCGTGAGCTACGAAGAGAGTCTGCGTCGAATGGCGCAGGCCGCCGTGTGCCTACTCGTCGAGGGCAGCATGCCCGAGGGGATTTATCTGCCCTCGAAGTTTCCGGATTACGTCAGAAATGGCAAGCCCGTCATCGCGCTCAGTCCCGCCGCGGGCACGATTTCGGACCTCCTACCGACGCGAGGTGTGAACGTGGTTCCAGTCGATAATCCGGATTTGATCCAGCGACAGATCACCACCCACTACGAACTCTACGCGGCTGGCGAGTTGGAGTCCTGCCGACCCACGGCGGAGCTTCAGAACCGGTATGCGCCAGCCACCATCGGTGCTGCCCTGCTCGAAGTGTGCGCAGAAGTGCGGTCCGATCACGGTCGGTTCAACTGAGACACGCAGGCGACATGAATCTGAACGCACAAGATCCGATTTCGTCCGGGTCGGCTGCGATGGGCCGAAGTGTTGTCGCTTCCGCATCGACCAGGGGAGTTCTCGCGGGCAAGACCGTGTTGCGCTTCGCCCACGCGTTTGAAACGGGGGGCGGGACCGAACGATACCTCGACGACTTGGACCGAGCCTTGTTAGAGCGCAACGCGATGACGGTCGTTCGTCTCCATCTGACGCGAAAGCCACCTCCGCACGAACCGACCGTGACCGCCCAAGGTCTCGGCCGCCTCGTCTTTGTGCCCCTGCCCATCAGGCCAGGCCCAGACGTGCACTCGCCGGCACCTGAGCGGCTGTTGCGCCATTGGCTCAAGCAACGTGCGCGGGATTGGGTACTCTATCAGCCGCCAGTCTGGCAGATGTATGGCGCGCGGTGGCTAGAGGGGATGCGCTTGGCGCCCCAGCCTGGCCAAGCGATGGGCGCGCGTGAAGCGGTCCTGCGGGTACTGCGCGAATTCTCCGTGGACCTAGCAGTCTTTCACTTTATCGGCGGGGCAGACGCCGAGGAAGCCCTGACTGAAGTGCAGCGGGCGCAAATTCCGGCGGCGGTCGTCAACCATTACGCCAACGACCGGTTCCTGCACGCCGCGATGCGCAAGCATGCCCTCATGGTCCAGGGCGTGGCTGGGGTGAACGGGTTGCAGATACCGGCATATCTCAAGCGGTGCTTCACCAATCTGTCGGATGGCATCGATACGGAGTTTTTCCGGCGGCAGCATGCGCGGCCCATCCACGACGCTCCAGCGATGCCGACCATTCTCTTGCCGGCGCGGGTCGTCCGTGAGAAGGGGCATCTGGACATCGTCCGAGCCGCCGGCATGCTGCTCCGGCAGGGTTTGAAGTGCGCTGTCGCCTTTGCCGGGCCGCTGGATGCGTCCGATTTCGTGGCGCAGTTGCGCAGAGAGATCGAGAGGCAGCAGCTGGAATCGCAGGTGCTGTTCCTTGGCAATCGAACGCTGATGGAGTTACGCGACTTGTATGCTGCGAGCATCGTTGTGGTGTTACCGACCTACCATCACGAAGGGCTTCCCAGGGTGATCCTTGAAGCGCAAGCGATGGAGACCCCGATCGTCGCATACACCAGTGGCGGGGTGCCGGATGGAATCGATACGGGCCGCACAGGGTATCTATTGAAGCAGGGCGACGTAGCCGGGTTGGCGGTACGAATTCGCGAGCTCGTGGAGAGTCCGGCGCTCCGGGCGTCCATGGGGAGAGCGGGCCGAGAGGCGGCCGAGCGCCGGTTCAGCGTGGCCGCGCTTGCTGAGCGGCACGAGCGATTTTGCTTGCAGGTGATGGCTTCCCCGCTCTGAAGCGGTACTTTATCGCCCGATGTCTGCGGCGAAGAATCCACTCCAAACTCGGTCCGATCTGCGCAGAGCCCCTCACTCTTGGGCCAAGCGGAAGTTCAATGATACGTCCGACCCAAGGAAGTGCAGCGAGCACTTGAGCACATGGACACCCAACTGATCGGAGTGACCGGGAGGCTGGGCGGTCTGACGTTCAGATGCTGGCTAATCGCTGCAGCACTGGTGGCGGTTTGCTTCACGAGCCCGTTGCTGGCACTGGTGCGCCTCTCCCTGCTGGACGACCTCGCATCGCACACGATTCTCATCCCCTTCCTGTGCGCCTACCTGATTTGGACCCGTCGAGATGACATCGCTGAGAACGCCGCGCCATCCCTCTGGCCGGCGGCAGTGACGGCAGCAGCCGCTGTGGTGCTCCTGGCGATTCCGGTGGCGTCAGGTGACCAGCTCTCGATGCAGATCCTGGCGTTGTGCCTTTTCGCGTGGGCGGGTGGGTTCCTGGCGCTGGGCAGCCACGCGATGTGCGCGCACGCGTTCCCAGCGCTGTTCCTGCTCTTCATGGTTCCGCTGCCAGCAGCCGTCGTCTCGGTGCTGGAGACGTTTTTTCAACACACCTCCGCAGCCGTGGCCTTTCAGTTCATTCTGGCTTCCGGCACCACGGTGCTAAGGGAAGGTCTGGTGTTTCACCTGCCCGGGATTTCGTTGGAAGTGGGTCCGGAATGCAGCGGCATCCGCTCGAGCTACGCGCTGTTCATGACCGCACTCCTGGCCGGTCACCTCTTCCTCCGCACTCGCTGGACGAAACTCGCCCTCGCCCTGTTCGTCATCCCCCTCGGCATCGTCCGTAATGCATTTCGCGTGTTCGTGCTGGCGATGCTCACGGCCCACGTGGATCCGGCCTACATCGATTCGCCCATTCACCACCAGGGTGGTCCGCTGTTCTTTGCCTTGTCCCTGGTCCCGTTCTTCATGGTGGTGGCCCTGTTGAGGCGGGCTGAACGCCATTCCTGACAGTGTGACTTCGTATCTTCCGTTCGGGGCAGCCATTGCGAGCGTGACGCTTGCGCTGGCGTGTCTTCTGCGAAAGAAGCCATCTCCAGCCGGATGGTTCTTTGCGCTCGGCATGCTGGCGGTGGGCGTGGATAGCCTGCTCACAGGATTCGCCCTTCGGGCCGCGGCGATCGGTGATCCCATCGCATGGCTCAGCGCGGCGTTCATCCCGAAGGCGCTGGCGCCCGCGTTGTGGCTTGGATTCAGCCTCACCTACTCACGCGGGAATTACAAGGAGTTCCTGCTTCGCTGGCGTCCGGCTCTGGCTGTAGCGCTGCTCGCTCCAGTGGCACTGGCCGTAGGCTTCCAAGGAAGTCTGATGACCGTCGTCCCATTGGACGAGAGCGCCGGCACGGCGGCAATCCAGTTCGGCTCCGCAGCCCGATGGCTGAGCGCGGCCCTGCTGGTGACGCTGGTGCTGGTGCTGATGAATCTGGAACAGACGTTCCGCACCGCTGTCGGCACGATGCGCTGGCGTATCAAGTTCGTCGTCCTGGCGCTCACGGTGATGATAGGTACCCGTGTGTATGTGAGGAGCCAGACGATCCTGTTTTCGTCGCCAGACATGATGCTCTGGAGCCTCGAGTCGGCCGGCGTGCTGATTGCCTGCGGGTTCTTCGTGGTGGCCTACCTGCGAACGGGGCTGGCAGAGATCGACGTGTATCCCTCGCTGCCCGTGCTGCGGTCGTCGCTGACGCTGCTGATTGTCGGCGCCTACCTACTGGTGGTTGGCGTTCTGGCCCAGGTAGTAAGCCGGTTCGGCGGTGTGGCGATTTTCCAGTATCAGGCGTTGGTGGTACTGGCCGGCCTGGCCGGCCTCTGCGTGCTGTTGCTCTCGGACCGTATCCGGCAGCGCGTCCACGCGTTTACCGCTCGCCACTTTGGTCGTGCGCAATACGACTCGGTCCGCATCTGGCGACTATTTTCGGAAAGGCTCGCGGACGCAAAGACCGAATCGGATGTGTGCTCGGCGGCCGCTCGCACGCTGGCCGAAGTGTTTGACGTGCTTGGAGTGACTGTGTGGCTCGTGGACGAACGCGA